>CAYXFW010000006.1:0-22692 GCA_964464305.1 uncultured Verrucomicrobiota bacterium | reverse complement strand
GCCGGAACTGCGATACGTCGACGTCTTCGCCGCAGGGCTGCGCGAGCGTTTCCCGAAGTCGGCGATCGTCGTCACGAACATCAGCGTCGGCGCATCGCACAGTCTCCAGTGGCTCTACCCGGACCGCTTCCCGTTCCGCGACAAGCCGCCGGCGGAGACCGGCGTCGACTTCCGGCGCGTGCTCGACGCGCGGCCGGACCTCGTCACGATCGAGTTCGTCAACGACAGCGGCTTCACCCCCGCGAAGGTCGGCGAGGTCTATGATGACCTCCTTGGCCGCGTGAAGGGCGTCGGCGCGGAGCTCATCCTCATCACGCCGCACTTCACCATGTGGAAGATGATGAAATTCACGGACATGAAGGGGACCGAGCAGCGGCCCTACGTGCTCGCCGTGCGCGAATTCGCCGAATCGCGCGGTCTTGCCCTCGCCGACGCCTCGTCGCGCTGGGAGCACCTGTGGAAGGAGGGGCTGCCGTACATCACGCTCCTCCACAACACCATCAACCATCCCGACGACCGCGGCCACCGTCTCTTCGCCGAAGAACTCTGGAAGTGTTGCGCCGCACCGTAGACGGAAGACCCGCCCGCGGTTTCGGAGGCGCTATGTCGCCGTTGGGTTCGATGCCGGCTCGGAAACGATGACCCGTCCGCAATGCGGGCATTCCCGTACGGACAGCGCCGCGGCGGCGCAGGCGGCGGCGAGGTTTGCCGCGACGTGGGTCCAGCCAAGCGGGGCGGCGTCGGCGGCGAGGGAAAAGCAGCCGCAGGGGATGCTCAGTCCGCCCAGCAGCGCCGCCGCGCCGGCGGCGGCGAACCCGGCGAACAGTGCCGCCGCCAATCCGAGCGCACCGCGGCGGAGCGCGGGCATGGCAACGGCCGCGAGCCCTGCGAGCAATTCGAGCCACGGCAGGAAGACGGCGACGGGACCGGCGGGCACCCACGGGATTTCGTAGCGGCCCACCGCCCACGCGAAGGCGCCGGGGTCGGCGATCTTCGGCAGCGCGGCGGCGATCAGGACGAGTCCGATCGCGAGGCGCGCGGTCCACCAGGCGAGGCGGGGGAGAGACGTCATGGCGTGGCGCCTCCCGCCGGAGCATCGGACTCCACCGGCAGGCCGGCCGCGCGCCACGTCTCCATGCCGCCGGCGATCAGCGAGACGCTCGTGTGGCCGCGGGCGCGGAGGTGCCGCGCGAGCAGGAGGCCTTCGTCGCAGGCGGCGCCACGGCAGTAGACCAGCAGCCGCCGGCCCGGATCGAGCATCGGCCCGACCGTTTCGAGCGAGGCGCCCACCGTGCGCCACGGGAGGGAGATCGACCACGGGATCCGCCGCGCCGCATGTTCCGCCGGCGCGCGGGCGTCGAGCAGCAGATGCGTCCCGGCATCCAGCGCGGCTTTCGCCTCCGCGACGGACATCAGGACGACGCCGGACTTCCGTGCCTCCGCCTCCAGCCGTGCGGCCAGGCTGCCGGTCCACGGGATCCGCCGCGGCCCCGCGGTGTTCGCCGCAAACCCCGTCGCCAGCGCGGCGGCGAGCAGGATCCCAGCCTGGAATGCGGCACGCATCATGACCCGGCGGGCGCGAGCCGCCGCTGAACCTCGTCCCACAGCACGTCGGCGGGCGCGACGCCACCGAGCGCCGCGAGGGCCGCGGCGACGCCGGCGGCCTCGCCGAGGCGGACCGAGTTGCCGGTGACGCGATAGCTGGAGTGCGCGATGAAGTCGCCGCTGATACAACGCCCGGCCATCATCAGGTTCGCCGCGTCCTTCGCGATCAGCGCGCGCAGCGGGATGTCGTAGGGCTTCGCCTTGATGCCGGTCTTCTCGATCCCCTTCTCCTTCTTCGGATCCGTGGCGTGAACGTCGACGCCGAACGCGACGCGGCAGACGCCGTCCTTCGGTTGCCGGCCCTCGCGAAGGTCGTCGGCCGAGACCGTGTAGAGCCCGCGGATGCGCCGCCCCTCGCGCACGCCGATCTGGGCGGCCGTGGCGACGAGGCGCAGGTTGGCCCACGGCGGCCCGCGTTTCCGGAGGCCGTCGATGAGCGCGTTCACCTCGCGGCGGGCGCGGAGCGTCGCGGCGGTGACGTCGCGCGCATCGGTGCCGCGGACGCCGTATTCATGGTTGGTCATGAGCGCAAAGAGGTCGTCGCGCAGCCGGAAGAGCGAGGGCTTCGCGTAGGAGGGCGAGTGCCCGCCGCGTTCCATCTCGGCACGGAGTCTGTCCTTCGGTTTGGCCCATTCCCCCCGGTCGTCCTCGCGGTAAAACTCGCGCACCTCGGCGGGCACGATGCCGGATACGAGCGCCATCAGCGTCATCGGCTGTGCGAGGCCGGTTTCGGGGTGGCCAAAGTCGAACCCGCAGCCGGCGTGCGCGGCGAGGTCGCCGTCGCCCGTGCAATCGACAAACACCTTCGCCGCGACCGCCTCGCGGCCGGAGCGGGATTCGATGACCGCGTGTTCGATCCGGTCCCCGGCGCGCAGGGCGGAGCAGACGCGCGTATGGAGGTGGATGTCGACCTTTGCCGCCGTGCAAAGGTCCTCGAGCAGGAGCTTCATCGCCTCCGGGTCGTAGCCGTTGGTCGGCCTGCCATCCGGGGCCGCCGCGCGCGCGCCGCGCTGCGCCAGGCCGTCGAGAATCTCCTTCATGATCCCGGGCTTGTTGGCGTGGTCGAGGATCCAACTGAGCAGTCCGCTCGTCCAAATGCCGCCGAGGCAGCCCTGCGATTCGATGAGGCAGGTCCGTGCGCCGCCGCGCGCCGCCGCCAGTGCGGTCGCAACGCCTGCGGGGCCGCCGCCGCAGACGGCGACATCGAATGCGCCTGCGATCGAAAGCCTCCGCGCCGGCTCGGCCACGCCGGACCCTGCGGCCGGGGGCGAACCCGGTTCCGCCGCGCGCGCGCCGAAGCCCGCGAGTCCGGCCATGCCCGTCGTCAGAAACCCCCGTCTGGAAACTCCGTTCATGGTCGACACCTCTCCGGTCCGGCCGGCGCCGTGTTCGCAGCCCGGCCGCGTCCCGCCGTGGATCGGATCGTAGCCTTTCCGGCAGACAAGTCAGCCCGGAACTTCGGGGCGCGCATCCGGTCTTTTCCCCGGCGGTCCGGCCCGCTACCATGGCGGACATGCGATGGGGCATCATGGCGGTGGACATGCGCGGGGGCGAGGGGCTCGCGCAGGCCGCGAAGGGGGCGCTGACGGCGATGGCGTTTTCGCTGCCGTTCTCCATTGCGCTGGCGCAGACGGCGGCGGGGATCGCCCTGGCGCTCTGGCTGGCGGATTCGATCCGCTGCGGGTCCACGTCCGCGGCGCGCAGTCCGTTCCTGCTTCCTGTGGCCCTCTTCTCGGTCGTGGCGGTCGTGTCGGCATTCGAGGGATTCCTTCCGTCCGTGTCGGTGCCGAAACTCCACCGATTGCTGTGGTATCTCCTCGCGTTCGCGATTCCAGACCTGGCGGGCCGGGCCGGAGGCGACCGTATCGGGTTCGTTCGCCGTCTCGCGCTCGCATTCGTCGTGGGCGGTTGCGTCGCCGCGCTGCTTCACATCGTCCACCTGGCGGGCGCGCTGACCCGCATTCCGGCGGGCATGAGTCCGCAGTTCTGGCTCTACGCGCAGGGCAGCATGCGATCGCCGCAGTTTCACATGACCGCCGCGTTGCTGCTCCTCGCGGGTGCGGGCGAGGGCTGGCTCGGGTTGCGCCCTGTGGCGGCGGCGGCGGCGCTGGCGCTGAATGCAGGCGGGCTGGTGGTGCACTTCAAGCGGGGCGTCTGGGGAGCGGCGGCGGGTGCGGTGGCGCTCCTCGGGCTGACGGGGGCGCGCCTGCGATGGCGGACGGTCATCTTCGGGCTCGCTGTGGCCTCCCTGCTGGCCTGCCTCCCGCAGGTCCGGCAGCGGGTGATCGACGCGCCGCGCGATTTCTTCTCGGGCGGCGGGCGCTGGCAGTTGTGGACGCAGGCGACGCCCAAGCTCATGAAACTGGCGCCGTGGGGCCTTGGCTACGGCGCCATGCAGAACGCGGATCTCCGGCACCTCGTTTGTCCGCTCGAGCCGAAGATCTCCCACCTTCACAACAATGCCCTCCAGATCCTCGTCGAACTCGGCTGGCCCGGCCTGGCCGCGTGGGCGGCCTGGATGACGGTCCTTCTCGCCGTGACGGCCCGGACCCTCCGCCGCCTCCGACGGGCCCGGGGACACGGGCTTGCGCTGGCGCGCGGCCTGCTGGCGGCGATCGGCGGCCTGTTGCTGAACGGCCTGGTCGAGTATAACTTTGGCGCGGGGGCGATCCTGATGCTGTTCGCCCTTCTGATGGGAATGGTCGCGGCCCTCCGGGACGCGGCCGATGTCGGCGACGTCGTGCAAACCGAGGGCCCAACGACATGAACGAATCCCGCGTCAACCGCCGCGAGTTCCTCACCCGCTCCTCCGCCGTCGCCGCCGCCTGCATGGCCCCGGCGCTCGTCGCCGCCGCCCCGCGTTCGGCCACCGACATCGTGACCCTGGGCCGGACCGGTCTCAAGCTGAGCCGTCTCGGCATGGGCACCGGCAGCAACAGCGGCAACGTGCAGCTCGGCCTCGGCCAGGAGGCCTTCAACAAGCTCATCCGGTACGCCTTCGACCGCGGCATCACGTACTTCGACTGCGCCAGGGGCTACAAGACCCTCCCGTGGATCGGCGATGCCATCGCTCCGCTGCCGCGCGAGAAGGTCTTTCTGCTGACCAAGATCGGCGGGAATCCGGAGAAGCCCGGCGAGGTCATCGATGCGTTGCTGAAGACCTACAAGACCGACTACATCGACTGCGTGCTGGTCCATTGCATGGTCAAGGATTCGTGGACCGGGGACCAGAAGCGGCTGATGGACGCCCTCGACGAGGCGAAGTCGAAGAAGAAGATCCTATCGAAGGGCGTTTCCTGTCACGCCCTGCCCGCGCTGCGCGTCGCCGCCGCTTCGGATTGGGTTGAGGTCAACCTTGTTCGCGTCAACCCGCAGGCGAAACACGTCGACAGCGAAACGCCGAAGTGGGATGTCTCCGGCACCAGCATCGATCCTGTCATGGAACAGGTCCGCATCATGGACCGCAACGGTCACGGGATCATCGGCATGAAGCTCATCGGCAACGGCGACTTCATCGATGCGGCGGATCGCGAGAAAGCCGCGCGCTTCGCCATGGCCCAGCCCGAGATCGACGCCGTCACCATCGGATTCAAGAGCGCCGCCGAGATCGACGAGGCCATCGAGCGCCTGAACCGCGCCCTGGCGTGAGCCTTGCGGCGGGGATGGAGCTGTCCTACGCCAGGAAATGCCGGATCGTCAGCACGGCTCCGTGGGTGAAGGCAAGGGCGTAGAGGCTGGCGAAGACGTCGTCGATGACAATGCCGGTGCCCCCGCGGATCCTCTGCAGGCCGCGGGCGGGCCAGGGCTTAAGGATGTCGAAGAAGCGCGCGGCGAGGAAAGCGACGAGAACGATCCACCACTCGTCGCGCACGACCGGCAGGCCGATCATGACGAGGGGAAAGGTGGCGTACTCGTCGGCGACGATGCGGCCGTCGTCCTTCTTCCCGAAGAACCTCTCCGCCGCGCCGCAGACCGGCACCGCCGCGAGCGTGAGCGCGACGCCGGTCGCGATCTGCAGGGCCAGGTTGCCGTCCAGAACAGGCCAGAGGAGCACGACGAGCGCCACGCCGGGAAGCGTCCCGAACGTGCCCGACGCGAACGGGATGAACCCCAGCCCGAACCCCGAGGCGAACACGACCGCGACCCGATCCGTCCATCCACCCGCCCGCGTGTGTTGCCGATCCATGACTCCATTCTACATGCCCCCTGCGACGCGTCCAAGAGCGACGGCGTTGAGCAAACCACTTGCCCCGGGCGGATTCCCGCCGCATGATCCGTGGCCTCCACTGGCTGAGCCATGACGAAACAAGCCGAGATCGACTACTTCGGGAGGATGGACGACGCCGCGCGCAGGTATGCGGGCGGGAAGCCGTTCACTTCCGACCGGCGCGGCGACTATCTGCTCGACATGGGGCAGATCCTCGGGCTGATCCGTCAGCCCCCGGCGCGGTTGCTCGACCTCGGGTGCGGATCCGGATGGACCACGGCCATGTTCGCCCGCTCCGGGTACGCGGCGCTCGGCGTCGACATCGCCCCGGCCGCCATCGATCTCGCGCGGGAGTTGTTCGCGACTGCCGGCGCCCGATTCGAGGCGTGCGACTTCGAGGCGCTTCCCTTCCGCGACGCCTTCGACGTCGCCGTGCTCTACGACTGCCTGCACCACGCGGAACGGGAGCAGGAGGTCCTGCGGTCGGTGTTTGGCGCCCTCGCGGAGGGCGGCGAGGTCATCCTCGTCGAGCCCGGCCGGGGCCACCACGATTCGCCCGGGTCGCAGGACGCGGTGCAGGCCCATGGTGTGACGGAGAAGGACATGCACCCCGCCCTGACGACGCGCCTGCTCCACACGGCGGGGTTTTCGGAGATCCGCGTGTTCCCCCGCGTGCAGTTTCAGAGGGTCGAGCGGTGCGGAACCGGCGGGATCGTCCGCGCGTTGCGTCCCCTTTTCGGCCCCCGCCTCGCCGGTCTGGCCAAGACCCTGAAGAACTCCGTCTTCACCGGGACCAACGGTGTGGTCCTGGCCCGGAAGACGATCCGCGGGCCGGCACACGGAGGCCCATGAAAGGAAGGAATGCCACCATGCAGCGTTGCCTCCGGATCTGTTCCATCGGCCTCATGTTCGGTCTTCTGGCGGACGGACGCGCGGCGGCGCCCGCGGACACCATCTTCGACGAGGCGCGCGTGCCCGCCTACACGCTGCCCGATCCGTTGCGGATGCAGGACGGAACGCCCGTCGCCGACGCGGCGGCATGGAGAACGAAGCGCCGGCCCGAGGTGTTGCGGTTGTTCGAGGACCACGTGTATGGCCGGAGCCCGGAGCCCCGCGGCCCGGTGGCGGTCCGGGTCTTCGACACCGATCCCCGGGCGCTCGGCGGCCGCGCGACGCGGAAGCAGATGACGATCTTCGTGACGGGCGACACGAACGGGCCCTCGATGGATCTGCTGCTCTACACGCCGAATGCTGCACCCCGCCCCGCCCCGGCCTTCCTCGGCCTCAACTTCTACGGCAACCACACCGTGCATGCCGACCCCGGCATCCGGCTCTCCACGCGCTGGATGCGGGGCGTGAAGGACAAGGGCATCGTCAACAACCGCGCCACCGAAGCCTCCCGCGGCTGCATGGCGTCGCGGTGGCAGGTCGAAAAGATCGTCAACCGCGGCTACGCCCTGGCCACCGTCTACTACGGGGACATCGAACCCGACCACGCCGGCGGATGGATGTCGGGTTTGCGCGGCGCGTCTTCCCCGGACGGGACGAACACCGTGTTCCGGCCCGGGGACTGGGGCGCCATCGGCGCCTGGGCCTGGGGGCTGAGCCGCGCGCTGGACGGCCTGGAGAAGGAGCCCGCCGTCGATGCCCGGCGCGTGGCGGTGATGGGGCACTCGCGGCTCGGCAAGACCGCCCTCTGGACCGGCGCGCGGGACGAGCGTTTCGCCCTCGTGATTTCAAACAACTCCGGCGAAGGCGGTGCCTCGCTCCTCCGCCGCCGGTTCGGCGAGGCCCTCCATCATTCCGTCGCCATGGTGCCGTACTGGTACTGCGGCCGCTATCGCGACTACGCGATGCGGGAAGGCGATCTGCCCGTCGACGCGCACCTGCTGATCGCGCTCGCCGCGCCGCGCCCCGTGTACGTCGCCAGCGCCTCCGAGGATCTCTGGGCGGACCCCAGGGGCGAGTTTCTCGCCGCCTCGAACGCGGAACCGGTCTACCGCCTCTTTGGCCTCGCCGGCCTGGAAACGGACACGATGCCGCCGCCCGACCGGTCCGTCGGCGGCTCCGTCGGCTATCATGTCCGGACCGGTGTCCACGATGTGACTGCGTTCGACTGGGAGCAGTACCTCGCCTTCGCCGACCGCCACATTGGCCGCGTCCGTTGACGACGCCCCCCTGCGGGGCGTATGTTCCGCCAGAATGCCACGCACGCCCCCTAGGAACACCCGGAGGAAGAAGACGATGAATACCGCTTCGAAATCCAGTCCGAGTTCGGTCACCCGCCGCTCCATGCTCAAGGCTGCCGGGGGCGTCATGGCCGCTGCAGCGGTCCGCGGCTCTGCCGTCCATGCGGCGGACGCGCCGGCGCCCCTGAAGGGCAACATCCGCCATTCCGTCAGCCGCTGGTGCTACGGCAAGATCCCGTTCGACGAGTTCTGCGGCCACTGCAAGCGCATCGGAATCCAGTCCGTCGAACTGCTCGGGCCGAACGATTTCCCGATCATCCAGAAGCACGGCCTGGTCTGTGCGATGGTCAGCAGCCACAGCCTCGTGAAGGGCTTGAACCACAAGGAAAACCACGCGGAATGCCTCGCGAAGATCCGCACCGCCGTCGAGGCGACCGCCGCCGCCGGCTTCCCGAACACGATCTGCTTCTCCGGGAACCGCGACGGCATCGACGACGAGGAGGGGATGAAGAACTGCGTCGAGGCCCTCAAGCAGGTGATCGGGTTCGCCGAAGAGAAGAAGGTCGTGCTCTGCATGGAGCTGCTGAACAGCAAGGTCAACCACAAGGACTACCAGTGCGACCGGACCGCGTGGGGCGTCGAGATGTGCAAGCGCGTCGGCTCGCCGAACATGAAGCTGCTCTACGATATCTACCACATGCAGATCATGGAGGGGGATGTCATCGCCACGCTCCGCGCGAACCTGCCCTACATCGGCCACGTCCACACCGGCGGCGTGCCGGGACGCAACGAAATCGACGAGACGCAGGAACTCTACTACCCGGCGATCATGCAGGCGCTCGTGAAGGCCGGCTACAAGGGATTTGTCGGCCAGGAGTTCATCCCGAAACGCGACCCGATCGCCTCGCTCGAACAGTCGATCCGGATCTGCGACGTCTAGCTTGATCCGGGCAACGGACGGCCGGATCGTTCAGGGCGTGGCGATCCGGAGCTCCTTCAAGGGCCGATCGCGGCAGCCGCGGGCGGGAAGAACCAGACGGCGACGGCGGCGACGGCGAGAAGGAAGAGCGTGAGGGCGGCCACCCGGCCCATGAGCGCCCGGGACCCGAGCGCAACCACGATCCCGCATTTCGCCACCGTGTTCGCCACCACGGCGATCACGATCGCGAGGGCCGGCGCATGCATCGCCGCGGAATCCCGCGCCATTTGCGCCATGGAGAGCGTGATCGCGTCGGCGTCTGTCAGGCCGGCGAGCGCCGCCACGGCATAGACGCCCTGCCCGGGTGCGACCGACTGGATCCCCTTCACGGCCAGCATGACGAACGTGAAGAACGCGGCGAATTGGATGGCGGCCTTCAGGCTGAAGGGGTTTTGCAGCGGCACGTCACGGCCCGGCGGCCCGGCCCTCCCACCCCGCATCAGCAGGACCGCCGCCACGACGCAGACCGCGAGCATGGCGCCGAACGGCACGGCGAGAGTCCGCAGCAGCGGGGGAAATACGACGGCGATGATGACGAGCACCCGTACGAACATGACGGCCCACGAGAGGGCGAGGCCGGCGGCGAGCGGGCCCGCGCCGCGGGATGCGGCCGACGCGTCGCGGCTCTCGCGGGCGAAGGACAGGGACACAGCGGTCGAGGACACCAGCCCCCCGAAGAGGCCGGTCAGGACCGTGCCGCGGGCCGGACCGAGCCACCGCATCGCAACGTACCCGAGCAGCGATATCCCGGAAATCAGGATGACGAGCATCCACGCCTTGTACGGATTGACCGCAGCCCAGGGGTCGATCGTCCGGTCCGGCAGCAGCGGCAGCACGATGAACGTGGCGATCAGCAGCTTGAGCGCCGCGTATAGATCCGCCTGCCCGATCCGCCCGACCAGCGTATGCAGGGGCGTCCGGTACGCCAGCAGGGCGGAGTTCAGAATCCCGAGCGCAACGGCGATTTCGCGGTGACCGAAGAGGGTGACGCCGCCGAGGAGGAACGTGACGACCGCGGCGACCTCCGTCGTCAGACCGAGGGAATCCGGGTGGCTGCGCGCCTGCAACAGGTAGCCACCCATCACCATCGCGGACACGACCACCAGGGCCGCCGCGAAGATCCATGGGGCGTGCAGTTCGGTCGTCAGCCAGGCGGCGACGGCGCCCGCCTCGGCCATCAGGACGAAGGTTCGGATACCGCCGATGCCGAATCCCTTCTCGGCAATGCGCTTTTCGCGCTCGACCCCCATCAAGGCACCGATGAAGAGGGCAATGGCAAAATCGCCGACCAGTTCGAGGTTCATGCGCGTCCTCTGTCCGAGGATAGGCCTGCCCCGCCCGCCCCGCAAGCCGGCGGAGATCCGCCCAAATCATCGGCTAAGAAAAGTCGATCGGGAACAAACGATGCTTCGGTGGTCTCCTGCACGGCGCCGACGGAGCGGCGCCCTCCAGAACCGTCCTCTAACGTTTCTATGGAACAGACCTGGTGGGCCGCACCGTGCCCTGCGAAGCGTCCTCGCGAAGTAGGGTCCGTCGCGGCCGTATCCATGCGCACTTGACATGGGTCTTGCTCGCAGGGCTCCTCCTTGGCCGATGATTTGGGGATTCCGCGGCGATCCGCGTTGCGCGACGGGCGGCGCGACGATAGGGTTGCCCGCATGAGCAGGCGGCAACGACCCGTACTGGCAAGGGCATCGGCCGCCCTCCTGATCCTGCTTGCCATCGAACCCCGAAGTGCCGAACCGCCGCCGGTCGACCGGCTGCTTGAAACGGCCGCGACCGCGTCGGGAGACGCCTACCTCGCGGCGCGGGACGCCGTGGTTGGCGGAGGTACGAATGCGCTCGTCGAGCTCGGACGGATCGCGATCGATTCAAGCGGCACGTGGCAGAAGCGCCTCGTCGCCCGCATCTGCTACGAGCGGGTGGTCCGCGGTTCCGAAATCGCGGCGTTGCGAAGCTATGACTGGCGCACAGATCCGGAATACCGCGAGGAATGGGTACGGAGCGTGACGGGGCCTCGCTCGCGAATGGGGCCGCTGGTTGCGCGGCGCATGGCCGAAAATGGGCTGTGGGGATATTACATCGAACTGACGTGGAAACAGACGCGGGAGAAGTCGAACGGCCATCCGCAAGATATCAACATGGACTGGGCAAGATGGTGCCGTCTCGCGCTGGCGGGGCAGCCGGAGGAAATGTACCTCTTCCTGGCGATGACAGACCGTATCGCCAAGGATGAACGCCTCGAAAGCCCTGAGGCCGTGGTCTTATATCGGACTGTGCGCGATGCGAAGGATGCGAACGCCGTTGTAGTCCTCGTCGATCGATTCGAGGCGTTCTTCGGGCGCGAAGTGACCGGACCGGAGATGTTCCCTGGGCGACATGCGCAGCTCTTTCGGGGCATGTTCGAACCGATTCTGGCCTCGGCTGATTCGCGGCACTCCGACTTGCTCGATAAGTTCGCCGCCGTGCATCCCGCCCTCTTCCAGCTGACGCCCAAGCTCGCCGAGGTTCGGGCTCGCCCCGCGCCGCCGCCGAAGGCCGAGCCGCCGTTTCGGTTGGGGACCGGGATCGTGCGGATTCCGTAGGCCGGTCGCCGCGTCCTCGCCTCTCGCCCCTCGCCCCTTTGCCCCATTGCCTGAAGACGAAGGCCGGGACAAAGGCACGGACGACGCAGGGGCGCGTCAGCGGACCGGGACAGGGTCCAGCGTGAGCCAGCCGGCGGCGGCCAGAGCGGCGGCAAGCGGCTTCAGGGCGCGCCGATGCAGAAGAGCGTGCGCTCGCCGCGGATCAGCAGGCGGCGGCCGAAGGGCACCGGGGTGGCCCACATCTTCTCGTTCATGACGTTGCGGGCGAGAAGCTCGAAACCGCCGTCGATCTTCGCGACGAAGACGACGCCATCCTCCCGCGCCGCGTAGAGCCGGTCGCCGGCGATCACCGGGGAGGCGTAGAACGCCGTGGCGTTCTTCTCGAACAGCCCGGTCCACTCGGTCCGGCCGGTCGCGGGATCGATGCAGTCGACCTCGCTGCGGTCGCGCAGCAGGAAGACCTTCCCCTTGTACGCAAGCGGCGTTGGCACGTAGCTGCCGGTGTCGTTGCGCGACCACAGGAGCGCCTTGCCCGTGACGTCGCCGCGGCCGGCGAGGCGCACACCGTGCAGCAGCTTGCCGCGGCCGTACGGGACGACCACGATATCGCCCAGGATCACGGGCGACGACACGGGGGGCCAGTTGCTCCGCGCCTCCGGATTCAGTCCGCCACAGTCCCAGAGAGTGGCGCCGTCCGCCGCGTCGTGGACGGTCAGATGCTCGGCGTTCCAGACCAGCAACGACTCGCGGCCGGCGAAGGGCAGGACGATCGGCGTCGTGTAGCCCTGGTCGGTCTCGAAGGCGCACGCGTAGTTGCGGGGTACGCTCCAGTGCACGGCGCCTGTGGCGCGGTCGAACGCCGCCAGGTGCGAGTTCGTTCCGTTCATGACGTTGACGACCACGTCCTTCTCCGTCAACGCGGGCGATGTGCCGATGTCCCAGACCAGGGTGTCCGGCCCGAACCGGTCCTGCAGGTTGGTCTTCCAGCGCAGGGCGCCGTCGAGCGTCAGCGCCGCCAGCGTGCCGCTCTTGAAGTACACCCACACGCTGCGACCGTCCGTGACCGGCGACGGGTTGGCGCCGGAGGCGGAGCGATGCTTGGCGGGCCGCTCGGCGTCGAGAACGGTTCGCCACAATTCGCGGCCGGAAGCGTCGAACGCGAGCACAGCGTCGCGTCCCTCGACCGGCGCGGTCAGCACGATCTTCCCGTCCCACACGACCGGGGTCGAGCATCCGCGGCCCGGCAGCGCCGCCTTCCAGACCACGTTCGACGTATCGCTCCACGCCACGGGCAGCGCCTGCTCCACGACGGCGTTATCGTTCGGCCCGCGCCACCGCGGCCAGTTGCCATCCGCCCCCGCGGCAACGCCAGCCCCGGCACAGATCAGCGCGACGTACAAACCCGGCCGGCAATCAATGCGATACGGATTGGAGAATTGCATGGCGTCATCTTCGCGGATTGCCGCGCCGTGTCAATCAACCCGCCCCGCCTGCCGCGACCAACGGTCGCAGCTACAGAAGAGGCCCCCATCATGCGCCGTCTGCCGCAGCCGCAACGATCCAGCGCGTCTCGACGCCGGGGGCAAGCTTCAGGGGGAGACCCTCGCGGAGGGCGCGGCCCGGATGGATGACCGGTGCGGCAGCTCCGGCTTCGTGCACGGCATAGGACACGCCGGCTTCGACGGTGAACCACTCCGGAAACTGGTTGATGCGCGGGTAGTCGAGCGGGAGCTTCATGAACTCCCGATGGCGCGGACGGTCGAAGATCACGACGCCCTCCCACGGCTGATCGGCGATGAAGGTCAGCCGCACGCGCTTTCCGTCGGCAACGGCGCCGAAGCGGACGTCGGCACGCCAGGGGCGGATCGTGACGCCCTGCGTCTTCCACAGGGCGTACATTAGCGACGTCCGCGCCGAATTCCCGTCGCCGTGCCAGCCCTCGATCACGCCGTCGGCCTTCTGTTTCGACCACATCGTGCGGATCTCGGTGTCGATCCAGTCCGTGGCGGATTCGACCCGCTCGCGGTTGTAGAGCGTGATGGCGCCCTCGATGGAATCGGCGTACCCGTCCGCCGTGCTGCTCTGGCACAGTCCGCCCTGCCCGGTGTAGTGCTCCTTCAGGCAGCCGAGGGCCTTGCGGGCGGCATCCCGGTAGGCCGCGGTCCCGTCGAGCAGGAACACGGTGTGGAGGCCGTCATAGTTGTAGCCCCAGTTGTCGGTCAGCCCGGCATCGATCACCTCGCCGGTCTTCGGGTTGATCCGCGAGTACATCAGCCCGTGCGCGTTGACGCCGACCGCAAGGATGCGATCGTACATCTCGTGCAGCGGCTTCCGGTAGGCCTTGCGCTTTGCGGGCGCGGCGCGGGAGACGGCGACATACAGTTCGGAGAGCCCGTTGACGACCTCGCAGGCATGGTCGCCGAGCTTGATCACGTTCATGTCGCGGGTCGGATGGTGGTCGCCGAGCAGATAATAGTCGCCGAGGCGGATCGCCCAGTCGAGGTACTTGCGGTCGCCCGTGAACCAGAAGAGCCGCGAGCAGGCCTGGAGAAGGTCGCCATTGACCTCGAAGTTCAGCGTCGGAAGAACGCCAAAGGGCGTTTCGATCCGCGCGTTCTTCCAGATGTCGTCGACGATGCCGGTGGCGCGCTCCGACCACGGGCTGGGGCCGATCCATTCGGTGATGGGCAGCAGTCCGTCCTTCACGTACTCGGCGCCCTCGAAGACGACCGTCTCGAGATCGGCCTTTTCGCGCCGCCATCCCTTCCGGGAGAACGAATAGTCGTCCGGCAGCCGGTCGATGCGGCTGGTGAGACGGGTCTCGGTGCGCAGCATGTCCAGCATGCGGCCCTCGAACAGCGGCCGGTCGGCCATGGCGGCGGTCAGCACCATGAACGGATAGTTGTCGGCGCCGGAGTCGCGCCCGTTCCAGTAGTCGGCGCTCTCGCGCAGGTTCCGCGGAATGAGGCCGGTGGCGGGGTCGGCGTGGGCGAGCCAGCCGTCGACGAACCGGCGCGACCGGTAGAAGGCCTCGTTCGCCCGCCGCGCGTTGCGTTCCGCGGCGCGGAAGAGCGGCTCGTCCGCCGTTGCGGCGGCGACGGGCGGCGGTTCGCGGTCCCATGCCTCGCGCATGGCCGGGAAGGCCTCGGGGAGCGGCTGGGAAATCCCGGCCGCTGCGGCCGCTCCGGCCAAGAGGATCAAGGCGAGGCGGGCCGGGCCGACGAATTCCGTGTGCATGTTGCTCTCCTGACGGCGGCGGCGCTTTCGATCAGAGCGGCCCCAGGGCACCCCACGGCTCGACCTGCCGCAGATCCTTCGCCTGAAGCTCGCGGTAGCAGTCGGGGAGATCGAACCGGGCCAGCACGCCAGGGAGCAGCGTGGAGAGCGGCCAGGCGTAGGTCTCCGACTCCGCGATGGCGGCGTAGGACGTCGGCGCGTTCTTCAGCGTGACGCGGGTGACGAGGTCTGACAGCAGCGCTGCGAACGTTCCCGGAGGCGCACCCCAGCCGCGCGCGACGAGATGCACCGAGGTGTGGCCGAAGCTGCGCATCCAGTCGAGCACGCGGAGCACGTCGTGGGTCTTCTGTCCGACGTAGGGATGGTCGAGCATCACGGAATGGATGGCGTAGAAGAAATCGCTCCCGTACGGATCGAGGAACGTGTTCGCGCCGCATGTATCGGGGCGCGACTCGCCGATGCCGCGCACGTCGCAGGCGTAAACGGCCGCGTCCGGTTCCTCCGCGACCACCTGGCGGATCAGCGGCTCGTCGCGCAATTCGGCGTCGCTGGAGTGATGGGCGACGTACAACACCGCGCGGTCGGGCCCTCGCGAGGGGCGCGACTCCTGGCGTTCCCGGCCCAGCCGGCTGACCAGCGCATGAATGCCGGGTTCGGTTTCGACGGCGTAGATCGTCTCCTGCGGAAGCGGGTGACGGCGCGAAGGCAGCGCTCTCAGGATGCGGAATTCCGGCACGCCGGGGCGCGGCGGAAGCCGGAGCATCTCCGACACCGTCTGGACGAGTGCCGCGCGGCCGGGCGCGGAGCGGGCGCGAGAGAGCTCCCGCGACCGGTCCGCCGTGAACGCGGGCAGCGGGCGCGACCCGAGTTCGCAGACCTGACCGCGGGGCGTGCACTGCAAGGCCGCGTCCTTCTCGATGACCAGGTCCGGCTCCGTCTCCGCGGCGGAGACGCGCGTGATCCCATTGAACCATCGGTACATGGCCTCGCGGCTGTCCTTCGCATAGCCGTGGGCGCCGGGACCGACGTGCATCGCGATGCGGTCCTCCGCGCCCAGCAGCCCGTAGAGTTTCCGGAGCCGCCCGAAGGCCTCCTCCGTGCCCCGGATGTCGAAGAAGTCCTTCTCCTGCGCCAGCAGGATGACCGGCTTGGGCGCCAGGGCGGCGATGAAATCCTCGTGGTCCAGTCCCATCGCCAGCGCGCGCGGGGGGCATTGCTCGGTATCGGCGGGCAGCTCGTTCTCCAGGTTGCGGCGGAAGGTGGTGACGAAGCAGGAGGGGGCGGCCATCGTCCACCGCGGATCCAGCCCGCACAACCAGGTCGTCATCGTGCCGCCGCCCGAATTGCCCGTGAGCCCGATATGGCGCGGATCCACCTCCGGCCGCGAGAGCAGGTAGTCGAGCGCGCGGACGCCGTCCCACGCCCGCCAGGCACCGAAGAATTCGCCGACGAGAAACTGCTGGTTCCCGGCGTGGATGTGCTCGCGCACGCTGGAGCCGACGCGGGATTTCAGCGCCTCGTCCGGGTACTGGAGCCGCTCCCCCTGCCCCATCGGATCGATGATGAAGACGGCGTAGCCGAGGCGCGCCAGCCCCTGCGAAAACGACTGGTACTGCTCCATGGCCTTTCCGTTCGCCGAGTGTCCGCACACGCCGATCACGCCGGGCGACGGCGTTGCGCGGCCCGAGGGGAGGTAGAGGTTCCCGGTGACCAGCAAGCCCGGCCGGCTCTCGAAGATGACCTTCTCGATCCGGTACGCACCGCGATCCACCGCGCCGGTGACGCGCGCGTTGAGCGGCGTCTTCTCCGGAAACGACCCGAAGCATGCGCGGATCCGCTCGCGGACGGACGCGACATGGGCTTCCGCGTCGGCCCGCGTTTTCAGCGCCTCGAAGCGCTCCTTTCGCAGGGTCTCGCTCTGTCGCACGCGGGCGACGAAGTACTCCTGAACCATGCGCGGAAATCGGTTCAACGGAGGCATCGGGGGTGGGGATGGAGGCGCGGCCGCAGGCGCCGGGGCGCCCGGGGCGGGGGCGGCGGAGACCGACGCGAGGGCGGTCAGTCCGCAGCCAGTCAGGGCGGTCATCTTCAGCAGGTCTCGACGGGTCGGTCGGTTCATGCGCTCCTCCGGGATGACGGCCCCAGTCTGCACCAGCCGGCACGTCCGCGCCAGCCCGCAGTTGCGCCCTGGCCCCGCTTGACCGCGGCGGTGCGGAAGGGCTAGGCTCGCCGCGGATTTTCTGTCGGGCGGCGGCGATCGGAACCAGAAACGGAGTGCATCCGATGAAGACGACCCCAGTGTGCAATCTCCCTCTCCCTGCCATCCCCCGGCTCGCATGCCGGCGGGGCGCGGTGATTTTCGCGATCGCGGCCGCCGCGGGAACCTCCGCCCTGGCGGCCGACCCCTCGACGGGGCTGGTCGTTCATCTCGCGTTCGACGACGCGGGCATCGGCGGCATGATCTTCAACAAGGTCGGGCCGAGGAACGGCGGCCGGATGATCGGGGCGAAGTGGATCCCCGGCGGGCGGGGCGGCGGCGGCTGCGATCTCGGCCCCGCCAACGCCTGTGTCGTCGTGACGAATTCCCCCGCCTTGGCCCCCCTGACGCAGACGACGGTCGCCGCCTGGTTCAAGACCGCTGCCTCCACGGCGGCCGGACGGTACATCGTGGAGAAGAGTCCGGAGCAGGGGTACGCACTGGGCATCGCGGGGGACTCGAAGGAAGCCGGCAGCCGGGGCAAGCTGCGGGCCGTGGCCAACGGCCGGGCGTGTCTCAGTGACAGCACCGTCACGGACGGCCGCTGGCACCACGGCGCCGTGACGTACGACGGGCAGACCCTGAAGCTCTACGTGGACGGGGTGCTTCAGAAGCAGGCGGTGACGGGGGCCGGCGCCCTCGTTCCCAACGGCAAGGACTTGACGATCGGCATGAACCGGTCCAATCCTGCGCCCCAGCAACGCGAGGTCGCGTTCGATGGCGTGGTCGACGAAATCATGCTGTTCGACCGGGCGCTGACCGAGGAGGACGTCAAAGCGGTCGTCGCCCTCGCCAAGCCCCGGTTCACGAAGGATCAAGTCTCCCGCCGTCTGATCGAACTCAAAGAACTCCGGGATCGCGGTCTGCTCCTGCCGGAATTCTACGACCGGAAAGTCAAGGAGTGCGAGGCGGACTTGTAGAAGATAGAAACGAGAAGAGAGAAGAGAGAAGCAGAAGGGAGAGGGGAGAATTCACGGGGCGGAACGACAGAAGTCGGAAGACGGCCCCGTCACCTCACTGAATTCCGCCTTCTCTCTTCTCCATTCTCTCTTCTCTCCTCACGGTTTCGCAACCGCCGGCGGGCCGGGCTTGGGCGGCGGCTTGGTGACCGCCGCGACCTTGGACGACTCGGGCTTCCCCGCAGGCACCGGCTTGGGCGGCGGCGTGGAGCCCGGAGGCGGGGGTGGAGGCGGCAGGATCAGGGCCGCGAACTCCTGCGCGGGGACCAGGTGGCGCCACAGGAATGCCTGCATCCGGTCTTCGGCCGGCACGGCGATGCCTGTGATCTTCTGGTTCTTGTTGCTGGCAACCCCTTCGATCGTCAGGGGGACCGGCGTCTGGATTTCCCCGGTCTTCGCCTTGATCGAAACCCGCACCATCGTCTGGGTTCCCGAAAGGACCGCGCGGCCCATCTCGAACATCCCCGATGGATCCTTCAGACTCAGCGAGATCGGTTCGGTGAACCCGTCCTTGCGGATGACGTGAACGCTGGCTGCCCCCCACGCGTTGCTGCGCGGTTCGATGTGCGAAGGCACGACGCGCAAGGCAAACCCGGGCTGCGGCTGGCTGATGCGAAGGCGGTAGGCATATTCCTCCCCGCCATTGTGCTGGGCATCGGCAAGCTGCACATAGTAAATGCCCGCAGCCGGGAGCTTCGTGCGGATGTAGGAATCCGCATGGTGGGTGTTCACGCCGGAGCCGAGATCCTCGACATCGTCGCTGAAGGCGACAACCTTGCCGGCGAAGTCGGTCATCTTGATCGAGGCGTCCAGCGGGGAATCGAGCCGCCGCGCCACCACCTCAATGACGACCTCCTCGCCCTCCTTGCCGTCGAACTGATACATGTCGCGGTCGCCCGGCCGTTCCACGCGACCGTTCACGATGAACGGGGGGCTGACGCGCTGGGCTTGGGCCGATTGGTCGTTGGGTTCCCGTTCCAAACCGTCCGGCAGCGTATCCAGCGCGAACGGGATGCGGTTGGAAAGGAGGCGCTCGCGCCCGCGCACCGTCACCGGATGAATGCCCGGAACGGCGTCCTTCAGCGATGGCGTGATCCGCGTCTCGACGAGATTCCATCCCTTGGCCTCGACGACCGCGGGCGCATCGATGCGGCCGCCAAGCGGGAAGATGCTCGTGATGAACGGCAGTTCCCCAAGCGTGATGCGATAAACGAAATCCTCGCGGCCGCGGAAGATGGCGTCGTGGATGGCCAGCGTATACTCGCCGTCCTCCGGGACCTCGAAGAGAATGACGGGGTCCGGCTTGAACCGGAAGTCATCCCGGTACGCGACCTCCCGGCCCTTGGCATCCGTTATGAAGATCACCGGCTGAAACCAGCCCGGAACGGCATCGGCCATGTACGGAACCAACTCCCGTGCCGACACGCTCGCGACCAGCCGCTGGCCTTTGCGGGCGGAAAAACAGTAGCGGTCGACGGTACCGGAAATGATCTGTCCGTTCAGCGTGCAGGGGATGCGGACGGGCACCACCGCGTCGTCCAACTCGCTCGCGTCGTCGCCGCTCCCGCCCATCATCGCCATCTCCATCATGTCGGCCCCGGCCACGGTCTTCTGTTTCTTCCGCAGGCTCAGGCCCTCCTTGCCGAGGATTATGAGCATGCTGGTGGGAACGGGGGGCGCGGCATACTCGGGCACCTGCCCCACATAGAAGACGAGCGGGTTGGACAGCCCTCGCAGGCCGGCGACCCGGATCTCCCGCGGGCCGGGCTCCGCGTTGGCGGCGATCGTGACATCCACCACCGCCAGGTTGGCAATGGAGTTGCACGCGGGCTGCAACACATGCTCCCGGACCAGCTTCTCGATGCGGGCGACCAGGTTGGTGTGGGCGGGATCCGGCGCCTTCGGCGGGGCGGGTTTGATGCCCCGCAGTTGCTCCTGCAGGAGCTGAACCTCCTGCGGGTTCATCTTCTTGTTGTACGCGACCAGGCGGGCCTGGACGCCGGCGCCCGTGACGAAAATGCGGTCGATCCCGTCCAGTTGCTGCCCGCCGATCGTGATCCGCACCGTCGTGCCCTGCTTGCCGCCGGCCGGATAGGCAAACCCGATGTACGTCTGCGCCCGGACGGCTCCGGTCGCCGACAGCATGAGGACCGCCCCCAAGACTGCGCGCGCGTGAAATGCCTTCATACGACGCTTCGCCTTTCCGTTCGTCCCCGCCGCGCCCGACCGGGCCGGCGTGGACTGCGGCTACATGAGTTCCGTGAGACGTCCCGCCGTCTTTGCACCGTTCTCCGCGGACGCCAGTACGGTGGCGTCAAATCCCATGGGATGCGGCAGCTTGCCCGCCGTGTCGATTCCGGCCAAGTCGTAAATGCTGCCGAGCAGATCGATCGGATACACCGGCCGGTCCTTGACTTCCTCGCCCTTCTCGGTGGAGGAGCCGACCACCGCGCCGCCCTTGAACCCGCCGCCGGCGACCAGGACGGAGAACACGTTCCCGAAGTGGTTCCGCCCGCCGTTCCACGGGGGCTGCCAATCCACCTTCGGTGACCGCCCGAATTCGCCGCAGCACCAGACGATCGTGCTGGAGAGCAACCCACGATCGGACAGGTCCTGCAGAAGCATCGCAAGCCCTTGGTCCAACTGCGGACACTGCCGCCGCATCGTGGCGAAGTGATTCGAATGGGTGTCCCAACCGCCCGGATAGTTGATCGTGACGTAGGGAACGCCCGCCTCCACCAGTCGCCGCGCCGCCAGGCAGTCCTGCCCGAACGTGTGGCGCCCGTACCGGTCGCGCAGCTTCGCGTCCTCCTTCGAGAGGTCGAACACATCCTTGCCCGCCCCGAGAATAAGGTTGTAGGCTTGGCTCTCCGCATCCCGGGCGGCGACCATCTGCGGATCGGCCTCCAGGGTCTTGCCCAGCGTGTTCATGGAGCGGAGGAAATCCCGCCGCGCGCTCTGGCGCGCATCGGTGATGCCGCGGCTGACGACCCCCTCAACCTCGAACCGCCCCGCATTCGGATCGCCGCCGGTGGCAAAGGGCTTGTACTTCGGCCCGAGGAAGCCGGATTCCGAGAACCGGCCCTGCGGCTGCGTCAGCACCACGTACGGCGGAATCAGGCCCTTGTAACCGGCGCCGTACCCCTTGAACAACGCGAACACCGCGCCGATGCACGGATACGCCAGACGCTCGCCGGGCATGTGCCCGGTCTGCATCAGGTAGGCCGCCGTCTCGTGGCCGTTGTTGCGGTGCGTCATGCTGCGGACGATCGAGTACTTGTCCGCCTGCTTCGCCAGCTCGGGGAACAGCGCACCGATCTGCACACCGTTGGCGTTCGTCGGAACGACCGCCTTCAGGTCGCCCGTGTAATCGTAGGCCAGGTCCGGCTTCGGGTCCCAGGTGTCGGTGTGCGACATGCCGCCCCACAGAAAGACCTGGATGACCGATTTCGCCTTGGCGGCCGTCTTGGCCGCCGCTGCAGGCGCCGCCTCCGGAGCCGCGCCCGCAAGGCGATCGGCCAGAAGCAGGCCCGCCGTTCCAAAGACGCCGCCGCGCAGGACGTCCCGCCGCGAGAGGCGCTGCGTCGCGAGCCCGTCGTTTCCCGTCGTTCCGGATCCGTTGTTTTCGTTCATGGCTTCCCTTTCTCCGCCGTCCGCAGGATGCGCGGCCGGCGTCCGTCAGTGCCGGTATCGGAATTCATCGCTGTTAAGAAGAGCCCAGACCAGATCGATCCAGACTTCGCGGCCCCGCGCCACGCCGGCCTTCATGTAAGCCTGCACGCGGGCCGTTTCCTCGGCCGTCGGAAATCGCGAGAGGATCATCAGATACATGTCCTCCGTGACCTCCGCGGGCTTGCGGTTCGGCGCCGCGACGGCCCGGAGCACGGGGCTCTCCTCGATCTTCCGCTGGATATGGGTCGAATTCAGAAGGTGCATCCGCTGGGACGGGCTGGCGCGGTTGACGCGCTCGTTCTCCATGCCGGTCGCGCGCGCGGGACGCCCGAACAACTCGAGGAAGGCGCTGGTGATGCTCCCGTCGGGCAATGCGATCGCCGGCTTGGTCTCGGGGATGAACGTGAACGGCTCGGGGATGGCGCTGGTGTACAGCTCGGTCGTGCGGGTGATGCGGCAGATGGCGTCGATCAGCACCTCCGCATCGAGCTGCCGCAGCGGATAGAAGGCGAAGTTCGCCTCCACCTCGGGGCCGCTCGCCCGGGGCGGAATGGAGGAAACCTGGTAGGTCCGCGAGGTCAGAATTGACCGCTGCAGCTTCTTGAGATCATAGCGCGAGGCCACAAACTCCTTCCGCAGGTGGGCGAGCAACGCGGGGTTGGACGGCGGATTGTCCTTCCGAACGTCGTCCGGCTCGTGGACGATGCCCCGGCCCAGCAGCCACGCCCACTGCCGGTTGACGATGCTCGCCGTGAACCACGAGTTGTCGGGGGAAATCAGCCATCGAGCAAAAAGCTCGCGCGGATCGCGATCCGCCGGCAGCTTGATCCGTGTGCCGTCGGGCAGAACCCCCGTGCGCACGTACGGACGCACAGGCTGCGCCAACGCGGGTCTTTTCGTCGCAGCCGGGGCCGACGCGGCGTTGGTGGTCGATGCGTTCATCTCCCGATCGGGATCCCAGAAGACGATCTCCTCCTTCCACTCGCGGGTCGGCTTGTAGCT
>CAYXFW010000005.1:0-23118 GCA_964464305.1 uncultured Verrucomicrobiota bacterium | reverse complement strand
GCTGTGCTTGTGCTTGGGTTGGTTTCTCATCGCAATCTCCCCGTTCTTCATTGTGTTCGGTCGTTTCGTCGTTGTGCGCCAAATTTACGCCCTACCGATACATGACGTGTTCCCTCCAGATCATGACGCGGGTGCGGCGCTTGAGCTTCCGAAGGCTCCTGCACAGGCACACAGAGAAGAGCCCCGTTGGGATCATGATGCCGGCACGGTGCTCGCGCTTCTGCGGGTTCCTGCACAGGCACAAGGAGCGGTTGCAGGGACGTGGTTTCTTGGCTGCTGCATCGCAGGAGGGCGACTGCTCTACGTCTCGTCGCGACGAGGGCGCGGCGAAGGGGCCGCTTGGGGGCAGGGAAATGGCGGCGCGTCCCCGTAGGGTGGGGGGATTTGTCGGGACGGCGAGAGACCCAGAGCAGAGACGCTTTGACGAACGCATTCTGACGGGGGGCATGAATGAGTACGCGTGTGCCGGTTCGCAGGATCATGGTCATCATATTGGCGCTCGTCCCAGTGCTGTGGCTGACCTTCGTTTGCGTTGAGATGTTTCTCTTGCACCCAATGCGCCTGCGCAACGCCGAGAAGAGAATCCGATCCGCCGACCTTGCCACCGTACGGAAGGACTGTCTGGAGCTGCTCCTTCACAGGGATGCCCTCAGCAATTTTCATGATGTGTCTACTTCGCCCCCGAAGTTCTTCGTCCTGGGATCGAGTACGAAAGGTCGCGTGGATCATCTGCCCAAGTCGATCCGCCTGCTCGCGCCAGAATACGTCTTCATTGGGACCAATCACGTAGTGCTGGAGCTTTACGGACCTCCCAGAACCGGGATCATCGTCTTTGGTGCCGGGGCGGAGCCGTACGGGTCCACGCAACTCTTGGAGCGCGTCTGGAAAATGCCGCCGTAAATCCGGCAGCTCTTCAATTCCACGGCGGCTTCAATTCGTCCCACCATCGTCTGTGGGGACATAGAAACAGTGGCGAGTTGCGCCTGCGGGGCTGAGCTGGCTTGGAGATGGCTGAGGGATGAAGGCTGTAGGCTGAGGGCTGCCGGCGCTCCCTCGACCCCCGACCCTCGCCCCTTGCCTGAACGATGCGTCCGGTGAAGTCGGGGCTTCCTTCGGCGTTCTGCGGTTCGGTATTCTGCGGTTCTGCGGTTCGTCCGACGGCAGTGGAGGCGCGGAATTGGGAGAAGGAACGAACAGCAGAATATCGAAACTGAATGTCGAATGTCGAAGGGAAGAGGGACAACCCTTCGCCGGACCAGATTCCCGCCCGCAGACCCTCCGGCCTTCCTCCCGTCTTCTCCGTTCCACTTCCCACTTCCTTGGACATTGGTCCGTGGAGCGGCTAGTCTTGCGCGGGAGAACGAAGGCGATGAGTGCTAATTCCACGGCGGTCTGTTTCGTCGGCGCGGGGAACATGGCGGAGGCGCTGATCCGGGCGCTGGTGAAGGGCGGAACGCCGGCCTCGTCGCTGCGCGTGACGGACGTGCGCGGGGAGCGGCTGGAGTTCTTCCGCCGCGAGCTGGGCGTGGAAGGTGCGGCGGACAACGCGTCCGCGGCGCGCGGCGCCACCGTCGTGGTCCTTGCAGTGAAGCCGCAGGCGATGGATGCCGTCCTTCAGGGCCTGCGCGGCGCCGTCGCTCCATCGGCGCTCGTCCTCAGCATCGCCGCGGGCGTTCCCTGCGCGCGGATCGAGACGGCGCTGGGCGGGGCGGCGCGCGTGGTCCGCGCGATGCCGAACACGCCCGCACTCGTGGCGGCCGGCGCGTCGGCCATCTGCGCCGGCGCGAACGCGACCGCCGCGGACCTGGACCGGGCCGAGGCGCTGCTCCGGCCGGCGGGCCGGGTCGTGCGCGTCGTGGAGAGCGACATGGATGCCGTCACCGCGCTGAGCGGCAGCGGGCCCGCCTACGTATTCCTCCTGATCGAACAGATGCTGGCGTCGGCGGCGGAGTTCGGCCTCGATCCAGAGGCGGCCCGGAGCCTGGTGATCGCGACGGTGGCCGGGTCGGCGAGACTGCTCGAGGAGACCGGGCTCGATCCGCGCGAGGCCCGTCGGCGCGTGACGTCGGAGAAGGGCACCACCGATGCGGCCATCCGCACGATGGAATCGCGCGGTGTGCCCGCCGCGCTTCGGGAGGCCTTTGCCGCCGCGCGACGGCGCGCGGCCGAGCTCTCGGGAAAGGGTTGAACCCATGCCCCGGCGGATACGGTACGAAGAGGAGGATGCCCGGCGGGGAACCGGAGGCATCGGGTCCGCGTTTCGTGCACTCGTCCGCGCGGCCGTCACGCTGGTCGTGCTCGCGGTCATGCTGTACGGGGCCGCGATGGCGATTTCGCGGACCGGTGGGTTCCGGTCGTATATCCAGGCGGAGATCTCGGCCGCGCTCGGATTCGATGTGGCGGTCGGCGAGACGAAGCTGACGCCGGGCCTTGTCCTGGTCATCGAGGGCATCACCGCCGGGCGCTTCGATGCGCCGGGCACGCTGTGCGTGCGGGCCGACCGGCTGACGGTCGGCTGGTCCCCGGTCTCGTCCGGCGGCACGCGGCTCCGGTCGGTGAGCGTGGAGACGGGTCTTCTGGCCTTTGCGCAGGGGCCCGAGGGGAACTGGACTCCGAAGCCGCTGGCCGGGGTGGCGGAGGCCCTCATTCAGGGCGCGGGGCTCGGGATGGACGACCTCCGGAGTGCCGTCCGCGCGAAGGCCGGATCCGCGCCGTCGCCCAAAGCCGCCGGGGGAGCGGTTGCGGCTTTTCCCGTCCAGCGGGTCGTGGTGCGCGGGATGGACGTGGTCTGGTGGAAGGCGGACAAGTCGAAGCTCGCGTCGCTGACGGGGCTGAACGTGCAGGTTACGCCGGTCGAGGTGCCCGGGAGGCGGATGATCCACATCCTGGCCGATGCGACATCCTTCGAGCGGACCGGCGGCGAATGGATCAGCCCGCTCCGCGTCGAGTGCTTGTGGGGCGGCGGCGAGCGGATCGTGCTGAACGCGGCGGTGGGCGCGGCGCCCGTCCCGGCCGCAGGCATCGGCCCCATCCCCGGCCTCGAATCGCCGACGACTACGCCGCGAGAACCGTGAGTCCCTTGAAGGAGTCGGGCACGACGGAGCGTGCCCCTCCAGAAGGTGTGCGTTGACAATGATCTGGAGGGCCGCGTCTTGCCCTGCGAAGCACCCTTGCGAAGCGGGGTCCACTGCGGCCGTGGGATGGTGCCTCTCCATGGAAAAGGTGCCGTGTGATGGGGCACGACGGGGCGTGCCCCTCCAGGAGGTCTGACTGACGATGGCGTGGAGGGGCGCGTCTTGGCGCGGTTGCAGGCGGACGGCGGAGGGATATAGTATGCGGTGCGCCGTCGATGCGGCGCGGGAGGCGTTGATGAAGAGGATCGTATTCGTCCTGTCGGCTGCGCTCGTGCTCCAGGCGTCCTCGGCGTTCGCGCTGTGGGGCAAGGCGGAAACCAAGACCGCGTCCGGAAATGCGGACCTGAAGCTCGGCGAGTACAAGGGGCTCAAGCACGCGATCGGCTGCAAGGGGTTCAACAACGAATCCGGCTGGGCCGGCGAGTGGAAGATCGGCGACAACCTGACGGCGTTGCTCGAGTCCGCCCTGGTCGACTCCGGCCGCTTCGTCCTGGTCGAGCGCGAGAAGCTCGGCGACGTGCTGCTGGAGCAGGATCTGCAGGCCAGCGGGCGGGCCGCGAAGGCGAAGGACGCCGCGAAGACGGGCATGATCCGCTCCGCGCGCTATCTCGCCACCGGATCGGTCACCGAGGTGACGGAGAACCAGTCCGGCGCGGACGGCGGGATCCGCATCAAGGGCATCCGCCTGGGCGGCGGCCGCTCGGAGGCGCAGGTCACCGTGATCGTGAAGCTGATCGACACGACGACGAGCGAGATCGTGGCCAAGGAGCGCGTCGTCGGCAAGGCGGGGAACACGGGGCTTCGCGTCGGCGTCGACATCGGCAGCGTCGGGACGGAACTCGGCGGTTTCAAGAAGACCCCGCTCGGCCAGGCGGCGCAGGATTGCATCAATCAGGCCGCGGCTTTCATCGCAAAGAAGATGGAGGCGTTTCCGTTCGAGGGCAGCGTCGTGAAGGTCGCCGAAAGCGGGCAGGTCATCATCAACCGCGGCACGCAGTTCGGCGTCGAGGCCGGCCAGGCGCTCGTCATGGGCACGCTCGGGACGACGCTGATGGACCCGGACACCGGCGAGGTTCTCGGCAAGGAGGAGGGCAAGGTGATCGGGAAGCTGAAGGTCGCCAAGACCCTCGAGAAGATGTCCTACTGCGACGTGACCGAAGGCGAGAAGAATCCGCCGGCGGGAACCGTCGTCAGCGCAAAGTGACGCATGGAGACGCTCTGGGCGCCGTGGAGGATCGAGTATATCAAGGAAGCCCCGAAGGGCGGATGTTTCCTGTGTGACATCCTCCGTGCCGGCGGCGATGACCGCGTCAATCTGGTACTCAAGCGCGGCGCGGTCTGCGCGGTCGTGATGAACCGCTATCCGTACAACAATGGCCACCTGATGGTCGCGCCGTATCGCCATGTCGCGCGGCTGGCGGACCTGACGCCGGAGGAGCGGCTGGAGACGATGGACCTGCTGGACCGCTCGGTCGAGGTCCTGACGTCGACGATCCGGCCCGACGGCTTCAACATCGGCATCAACCTCGGCCGCGTGGCGGGCGCGGGGTTGGAGACGCATCTGCACACGCACATCGTGCCGCGCTGGAATGGCGACACGAATTTCATGCCGGTCATCGGCGATACGAAGGTGATCCCCCAGGCGCTGGACGACCTGTGGGTCACGCTTCGCGCGGCCTTCGGCTGACCGACCTCCCGGCGGCTTCGCCTCGCGTTGCGCAGCCGGATGGAGGGCCCGCCTCCGTGCGGGCCGCGGGGCCATGCCGGGGAACCGCCGGCCCGGGGTCTATTTCTTCTCGCCGAACACCACCGCCTCGAAGACCTGGAACTTCGCCCCCTCGCGCCAGTCGTCGGCCGACAGGCCGGCCTTCATGGCCAGGTGGGTGAGCGTGGTGGCCACATCCCAGCCCTGCTCCGGCGCCACCTGCGGGAGGAAGACGGCGGACCGGCCTTCCTTGTGCAGCACGATGCCGTGCTTGCCGAGAACGATCCCCTTCCACGAGGCGATTTCGCGGGGCGTGGACAGGGCGGAGATCTCGAGATCGCACACGGACAGCTCGAGCTCGGTGAGCGGGCCGAAGCGAGGATCCTTGAACGCCGCGTTGAGCGCATGGTCGATCACGGCCTCGTACAGAGGCCGCGTGGGGAAGATCTCGCCGATGCAGCCGCGCAGGTCGCCGTGTTTGTGAAGCGTGACGAACGCGCCGGCGATCTGCCGCATGCCGGGCGTCACCGGGATGCCCAGATCTTTCGGCGCCGCCTTCTTCCGGGTCGAGAAATGATTCTGAATCGTCCCCCGCGCCAAGGCCAGCAGGGCCTTGCGATCGGCATCCGGAATCTCCATGACGGGCTCCTTTCCCTTTTGTGCGGCCGTCTCCTTTTCCGCCGGCCGTGCGAGAGGCGTGGGGGTCCAGCGGCAGCGGACCGCGGCGCTGACGTAGCTGACGGTGTTTTCCCAATCGCCCGTGATCCGTCCGGACGTATCGTACTTCAGCAGGCGGACCTCGGCGTCGTCCGGCAGCATCGCCAGCAGGATCGCAACCGGGTCGCGCCCGCAGATGGTGGCGCCGGTCCGTTCGATGTAGCGCCGGAAGCCGTCCGGGTCGCGGGCCTTCACGAATTCGAAGGCGCCGAGATCCAGTTTCCGCAGGTTGGCCTCGATCTCCGTCGCGAAAGGCGCGAAGTCGAACCGGGGGCCGAAGTGCGTGAAATCCGTGCTGGCGACGACCAGCGTGTTGCTGTCGATCTCCGCGCGCAGACAGGCGGCCGTCTCGCGGATCGCCGAGTCGTCCATCTGGCCGACGACGAGCGGGACGAGGGAGAAGGCGCCGAGGGCGGACTGCAGGACGGGGAATTCGATCTCGACGCTGTGTTCTCCGGGCAGGGCGCCGGCGACGGGGTGGAAGAGCGGGTAGCGCTGGAGTCGCCGCACGAAATCGGTGTCGATCGGGATCTCGCCGAGGATCGTGCCGTAGTGCGTCGCTTCCGGCACGGCGACGGCGTTGCGCATCGGCACGCGGTGGGAGGGGCCGAGGACGATGACGCGGCTGAACCGGCGTCCCTCGACGACGCGCGCCCCGTGCGCGGCGACGGCGCCGGAAAACTGGTAGCCGGCGTGGGGGAGGATCAGTGCGGCGACGGCGTCGTCCCGCGCCTCGCCCGACGCGACGCGCGCCGTTGCGAGTTCCCGCTCCAAGTCCGCCGGGTCGGCCGTGTACCACGAGCCCGCCAGGCGGGACGTCAGGCACTTCTTCTCCGTTGTCTTCATGTTCGCCGTCTCCTTGGCCCCATCTTCCGGGGGTGCCGGGAGGACGTCCGTCCGTCCGCACGAGACCGCGCCGGCCATGCACAGTGCGGCCAGGACCGCAGTCTGCGCCCGCCGCACCCCGCCGTCCGCGTTCATGGACCCTGTCCCCCTTCCGCGCCTACTTCATCAGTGGCGCAAGGAGCAGCAACGCCACGGTGGCGATGGTGCAGGCGACCAGCGCCGAGAGGAAGCCGATCTTGAGCCAGTCCCAGAAGCGGATATGGACATGCGAGTGCTTTTCCAGCATGCCCAGCGCGACGATGTTCGCCGTGCTGCCGATCAGCGTGATGTTGCCGCCGAAGCAGGCGCCGAACAGGAGCGCCCACCACAGCGGCATGGCGGCGGTCGTCTTGCCGAGTTCGTGGATCACGGGCGAGGCGGCGGCGACGAAGATGACGTTGTCCACGAAGGCCGAGCCCAGGGCCGACATCGTCATGATCGCCGGCACCAGGACGAGCGGATTGGTCCCGAACTCCCGGGCGACTGCGTTCGCCGCGCGGGTGGTCACGCCGGTGTACTCGAGCGTGCCGGCGATCGCAAAGAGAAGCATGAAGAAGAGCAGTGTCCACCAGTCGACCTCGCGTTCGACGTAGTGACGCGCGCGGTCGTGCTTCACGATCATGATCACGCCGGCGCAGATCAGCGGCGCCACGAGCAGGATGCTGTTGCGGTCCAGGCCCAGCCACGTTTCGAGGGCGTGGTGCGAGGCGATCATGGCCAGGGTCAGGCCGAGGACGAGCAGCCCGCGCTGATACGGGATGTCCATCTTCGAGACCAGGCTCAGGTGCCGGCTCATGCGATCCTGGAGGGCGATATCGAACTCCGCGATCTCCCGCCGGTACCAGTACAGCGTCAGCGCGACGGTGGCCGCGAGCGCCAGCAGCATCACCGGGAAGGCCCAGACGATGAAGTCCTGGAACGTGAACCCCGCCTGCGTCCCGATGTAGATCCCGACCGGGTTGCCCATCATGGTGCCGGCGCTGCCGACGTTGGTGCAGAGCACGCAGAGAATCAGGTGGGGGGTCGGGTTGATCTTGAGACGTCCGCAGACCTGGAAGATCAGTGCGGAGATGAAGATGATCGACGTGACCTCGTCGACGACGCACGCCAGCAGCGCCGAGGCGATGGCGGCGACAGCCATGAACTTGCGGGCGGTGATGCGCGGGATCGAGAGGATCATCTGCACGACCCAGGTGAAGAAGCCCAGGTCGCGCAGCGCGCCCACGACGATCATCATTCCGACGAGAAAGAGGATCACCGGAAGCGCCGCGGCCTCGACGAAGTGCGGGATGCTCAGCGTCTTCGTGAAAATGAGCACGGCGACGCCGAGGAATGCGATCGCGAGACGGAACTCCCAGAAGAACAGCGTGCCCAGCAGGATCGCGAGGAACACGGACGTCGCCAGCGCCTGAAGCGCAGTGAGGCCCCCCCAGCGGCAGAGGAAGCCGGCCGCGACGCTCGTGCCGAGGAGAATCGCCCAGCGGCGAAGCAAGGGGCCCCGCGAGGAGGCCGGGGGAGGGGTGACCGGTGCATCTTCCATCGCCGCATCCCTCCTACGCCCAGAAGAGCTGAGTCACGAAGTCCTCGACGTCGATCACGCCCAGGAAACGACGGCCGTCGACGACCAGGATCTGCCGCGACTTGTTCATGAGGAACAGCCGGGCCGCCTGGATGGCGGGCAGGTCCGGGGCCACGCCAACGAACTCCTCGCGGACGAAATCGGCGACCCGGGTCTCCCGGTCCTTGCGCAGCACGTCGGCGAAGGGCTGGAAATGCAGGATCGGCGACAGATCCTGCATCCAGAGCAGGTGTTCGGGAAGGCTCAGCCGGAGAAAATCCTCCACGGCCACCACGCCCCGGACGTCGCCGGTTTCGTCGATCACCGGAATGTCCCGCACGTTGTGGGTGCAGAAGGCGTGCAGCGCGTCTGCGAGCGTGTCGGCCTCGCTCAGCGTCACGGGGTTCCGGCGCATGACGTGGGAGACCGAAAGGTAGGGAGGCAGATCCGGCGCCCCCTCCGTGAAAATCGCAAGAATGTCCGCCGCCGATTCGCAGGCCCCGACGCAGCGCGCCACATCGGCCTCCCGCAGCCGCTGCATCAAGGCGGCGACGATTCGCAGGTAGGCGCCGGGCTCCGAGCGCGGCGAGAGGACGAGAAGGATGACGTGCACGGGGGGTTTCCCGGCCGCGAACGGAATGCCGCCGCGCGACACGCCGATGGCGATCCGGGGACGCGCGAGGCCGTCCAGCCGCGCATGCGGCAGCGCGACGCCGGGCGCGAGGTTCGTCGAACCGGATCCCTCACGCACCATCACCGCGGCACGGGCCGCCGCGACATCGAAGCCGTCGCTGGCGCCGTGGAGCCGCTCGAGCAGGGCGCCGATCGCCTCCTCGCGGCCGGCGGCGTCCATCGGGCAGACGATATCCTCCAGGCGGAGCAGGTCCGAAAGTTTCCACGCATCGGTTCGATCGTCCATGGCCGCATTCTCCGCGGCAAGGATAGACGTCCCTGCGGGACAATGTAAAGAGTGGGAGCGGGAAATCGGCCCTACATCTTGCCGCCGTACCAGACGCCGCGGCGCCATGCGTGCGTGCGGAGCGCGGCGACGAGCGAGGGCGCCTGGGGCGGCAGATCGGAGACTGCGCAGTTGCGGCGCGCCTGGTCCGGCGTCCGGATGCCCGGGATCACCGTGCTGACGGCGGGGTGGGCGAGGACGAACTGGAGCGCGACGTCCGCGAGGCTGCGGCCGGCGGCCGTGCCGTCCGTCGCGACGGCCGCGCGGATCTTCTCCACGCGCGCGACGGCCCGCGCGAGCCGGTCGCCCTCGAAGTAGCGCGAGCGGAAGTCGTCCGGCGGAAAACGATGATCCGCCGCGTACTTGCCCGAAAGCACGCCCTCGTCCAGAGCGACCCGGACGATGACGGCCACCCCGTGCTCTCGCGCCGCCGGCAGCAGCTCGGCCGCCGGCTCCTGCTCGAAGATATTGAAGATCACCTGCACGGCGTCGACGAGCCCCGTGCGGATCAGGTCGACGACGCTGTCCTGGTCCTGCTCGGGCGTCGAGACGCCGATCCAGCGGAGCTTTCCTTCGTCCCGGAGCTTCCGGAGAATCAGCAGCGGCTGCGGATCGCGGTTCCAGGCGCGCGTCCACGTGTGGAGTTGCAGCAGGTCGAGGCGTTCCGTGCCGAGCGAGCGCAACCGCTCCTCGACGTTCTCGCGCACGTACGCCTCCGGGTAGCGCTCGCCGGCGTGGCAGTAGGGAGACGGAGGCCAGGGCCCCGGTTTCGGCGGTGTCTTTGTGGCCACCGTGACGCCCGTGGCATGCCGGTCGCGGAGGACGCGGCCCACGATCCGTTCGCTGCGCCCATTGCCGTATCCCGCCGCGGTGTCGATGAACGTGCAGCCGAGGTCCAGCGCCATGTGCAGTGCGGCCACCGAGGTGTCGTCGTCGCTCCCGCCCCATCCGCCGCCAATGGCCCACGCGCCGAAGCCGATTTCGGACACCTGCACGCCGGTTCTGCCGAAGGGGCGACGATTCATGGGGAAGAGTCTCAAGTCTCACGTTCCAAGTTTCAAGTCCGTCCGAAACTTGAAACTTGGAACCTGGAACTTGAAACTACTGCTTGGGCTTCTTCGCCGCTGCCGCCGCCTGTTTGGCGAGGTCGGCGAGGTCGGCGGCCGGGAGGATGATGGGAGCCTGGTTGACGGCGATCTGGCGACCGCCGGAGGGTCCGCCGGGCTGGCGGCGGAGGACGACGATGCCGAGCGGCTTGCCGTCGCGCGTGAAGATGGGCGTTCCGAGGCCGCCGGTGAACCCCGTGGAGAAGAGGTAGATGGTCCGCGGTTTCTCGACGCGCGCGACGATGCGCGAGAGGCCTCCTGCCGGAGCCCAGTTGAACAGCTTGCCAACGCGGCCGAGGCCGATGATCTCGTCCATCGCCTGCGCCTCGGCGGCGCCCGTGCCGAAGTCGAGGAAGGCGGCGAACGCGGGTGCGGTCTCGCCCTTGGCGGGGTCGGGCACGAGGAACGTGACGTCCAGATCCTCGTCCGTCAGCACCTGGCGCGCCGGGACTTCGGCCCCGTCGGCGAGGCGGATCTTGATCTGCGAAGTCGATGCCCGCGGGCGGACACTCTGCGGCTGGCCGCCGACGTTGATCTCGATCGGGCCGATATTGCCCAGGGGGTTGAGCGCGGATGCGGAGACAACCGTCAGCCCATCGGCGGTGAGAACGGTCCCGTAGGTTTCGAGGGGCTGCTCCTGCGTGCGCGCCTCGCCGCCGCCGGGGATCTCGATCTTGAGCACGCCGCTGACCGGTACGATGGCGTCCTTGTACCGGGCCAGGAGCTGCCGCGCCGTGTCCTCGATCGTCGCCGACTGCGCCGCGCCTGCAAGGGCCAGCGCGGCCAGAATTCCGAGTTTCTTCATGTCAGGACTTCCCTTCGTTGTTCTTACTGTGGCTTTCGGGCCCGCCCGTTCCGTCGGCTCCGTTCCAATCCGGTTCGAGTTCGAGATACCGGGTGTGAATGCCGCGGCGGACGAACAGCACGACAAATCGCGGTTTCCGCTCCGCCACCGCCTTCAGCGCCTTCCCGGTGGCGCCGACGTCCGGGGTCCGGACGCCGTCGATCGAAAGGAGAATATCGCCTTCCCGAAGGTCGGCCAGCGCGGGCGTGCTGGCCCGTTCGACGCGCTCGACGTGGACGCCCTGGACGTCGTCCGGGATCTTCCGTAGCGCGCGATCCATCAGGGAGAGGGACCGCACGGCGAAATCGAGGCGGCGGTCCTCGTAACGCTCGGGCTCCTCGGCGGTGTCGGCGGCCTCGGCCAGCGTGAACTGGAGCGTCACCGGCTTGCCGTCGCGCAGGATGTCGACCGGCACCGTCTTTCCGATCCGGTACTGCCGGACCTGCTGCGAGAAGACGAGCACATCCTCGGGCCTCGGCGCGCGCACGGGTTCGCCGTCGAACCGCACGAGCACGTCGCCGGTCCGGAATCCCGCCCGGTCGGCCGCCAGGCCCGGGAAGACGTAGGCGATGCGGATGCCGGGGATCCCCTTCATGCCCATGGCCTCGGCCAGCTCGGGCGGCAAGGCCTGCAGTACGGCCGGGAAATCGGGTTTGCGCGAACGCTCCGGCTTGTCGGGCTGGGGCGGCGTGCCGATGCGGACCACGGTCAGGTAGCGGCTGCGCCCGCGCTCGAAGGCGGTCAGGGTGGGACGCGGTTCCTCGCGGTCCTTCGTCAGCCGGGCGGTCAGCGCCTCCAGGTCTGCGAGCGTCGCGACGGGCTTGCCGTCGATCTCGACGATCGCGTCGCCGGGCAGGATCTCCGGTTCCGCCTGTGCCGCCGGGCCGCCGGACCGCACGGAGCTCACCAGAACGCCGTTGCGGGTGTCGCGCAGATTCTCCATCGCCGAGAACAGCGTGAAGTCCCGCGCCGTGAATCCCCACGCGCGAAGCTCCTCGTCCTTGCCCTTCGCCGCATCGCGCCGCCGGGTGACGAGCGTAGTCCTGACCTCCGCCCCCTCCCGGCGGACGCGGAGGTCCACCCGCTTGCCCAGCGGGGTCGACAGCGCGATCGCGTTGAAGACGGGAAGGTCCTCGGGAATGGCGCAACAGACCTTGATGCCGTCGTACTCCAGCAACAGATCCCCGGGCCGGAGTCCGGCCTCCGCCGCCGGCGAGCCGGGAAGCACGCCGCTCACCAGCGCCCCGCTGTCGTCCTCGAGGCTCTTCGGCCTCGGCTGAATCTCGATGCCGATCCAGCTCCGCTCGACCGTTCCGTTCCGGATGATCTGGTCCGCGACCGACCGGGCCAGGTTGCCCGGAATGGCGCCGCCGAGGCCCGCGAAGCCCATCTCGTTGATGCCGACGATCCGGCCCGCCAGGTCGACGAGCGGTCCGCCGCTGTTGCCGCCGAAAATCCGCGCATCATGCGCGATCCACCGCACCAGGGAGCCGGTGTCCTCCCCGTCCAGCCGGAGCCCGCCGCCGCCGGGCAGGATGAGGGCCGTGTTGCTGACGATACCCTTGGTGACCGATTGCGCGACGCCACCGGGGCTGCCCATGGCCAGCACGGCGTCGCCGACCCTGAGCGCGTCCGAATTGCCGAACTCCGCCACCGGCAGAGCGGTCTTGGAACGGCGGGTGGCCATCTTCAACCGGATCACCGCGATGTCGGCCAGCGGATCCGTCCCGATCAGTTCCGCCTCGATCTCCTCCCCATCCGCCAGGCGGCACATCAGCCGCCGCGCCTTCCCGGCGACGTGGTGGTTGGTGATGATGTGACCTTCCTTGTCGACGATGGCGCCGCTTCCGGAACTCCGCTCCTTGTTCATTCTCCCGTCGCCGGCATCTTCGCCGACCACATGGATCCGGACGAGCGCCGGATAGACGCGGCGCATGGCCTTCTCGATGCTCGCTGCCGAGGATTCCGCCGCCGCCGAGCGACCGGAGCCCATGCCCAGGACCAGTACACACGCCGCCACCGCTGCAAACCGTCCGAAATGCATCACCCAAGCCCCCGATCCCGTTTCCGGCCGCTCTCCTGCGAATCTTCTTCCGACCCTCCGCCGGGTCGTACGTTCAACATTCCCGCAACTTGCATTTCCGGGAGACCCGGCGGCGGAAGTCCTTGCGTGCCGGTCGCGCCGCCGCCTACCAACTGACCACGTCATCGTAGGTCGCCGAGGTCTTCGCGTCCCCCTTGCAGTTCGGGCCCAGCGACCAGACCCCGATCTTCTTTCCAGGAAGACCCTTGGGATAATGCGGCGCGAGGCTCCCCATGCTGCCGCTGCTCATGCTCTCACTCATGTCGCTGTCCAGACCGAACTCGTAAGGCGTCCCCCACGGGTCGATCATGAAGCCGGCACTGTTGGTCGCCATCGCGCTCAGGTTGAGGAAAATCCGCTTGCGCGGGTTCTCCTTCGGCAGGTCCGGAACGCCCGACAGACAGCGGACGAGATTGGATTTGACCTTTCCCTCCCCGCTCGAGGCCACCGGCCACTTGCTGTATTCCCGGAAGTAGCCGTCGAGCGCCGAGTAGAGGGCGTGGACCTCGATCCCCGCGCGGTGCAAGTCCGCCGCCTTTCGCACCTCTTGTACGGCCGGGAAGAGCATCGCCGCCAGAATGGCGATGATGCCGATCACCACCAACAGCTCGATCAACGTGAATCCCGAATGCCACCCCGCCGCCCGCTTGTCCGTCGCGGTCGATTGCATGATGCCATCCCCCGGCCCCTCCGTCCGACGAATCCCGGGAATTCACCAACTGACAACGTCGTCGAACTGGGAGGACGTCTTGGTGTCCGACTTTCCGTTCGGGCCCTGCGACCAAACAGCGATCGTCTGGCCGGGCAACTCCGTGTAGACCCCGTCCGGATCGTGCACGTCACGGATGCGCCCCTCCATGAACTCATCCACCGCGAACCGGTACGGGTTGCCGTACGGGTCGATCATGACCCCCGACGAATTGGTCGAATAGGCGCCGATGGAGAGAAAGATGCGGCGACGCGGGTTGTCGGTGAGCGTGTCGGGAACTCCAGAGAGAGTCCTCACCATCTTCATGGGAATCTCGCCGTAGAACGTGCCGTCGACCGGCCACTTGCTGTACTCCGACAGGTACCCCTTGATCGCCGAATGGATCGCGTTGACCTCGATCTCCGCACGATGCAAATCAGCCGCGCGCAGAGCTTTCTGCACCATGGGGAACACCATCGCCGCCAGGACGGCGATGATCCCGATCACCACCAGCAGTTCGATCATCGTGAATCCCGCCCGCCACCGCGCCGTCCAACCGACCGTTGCGTCGTCTCGCATGATGCAGTCTCCCAAAACAAGCTTGCCTCCGGGCTCTTCCAGCCCCTGCTGCCATGGTCGCACGTTCCCGCCCCGCGTCAAGCGCGGGACGGACCAGCCCCCAAATCCTCAGCGAAGCCGAATTCCTCCCTCCGCACAGTGCACACGGAGACGCCGAGGACGCCGAGGAGACGGAACGGGACAACGCAAAGACGCATAGAACGTGGAGTGCGGAGAGGAGAACGGACAGGATCGCAGGATGGACGGGATGGGGATGAGGCGGGATCATCAGCCATGATCCCGGTGCGCCTGCCGTGGTCCAGGCCCGGGCGGACGCAGGGTTGCTGGAGGGCCGAGCCATGCGAGGCCGGAAGCAAGCGCTCCGAAGCGTATGCCCCCGGGCTCGCGGTAGCTCGCCCCTCCAGGACGCGAAGACCCGGCGTCTCAAGACCCAACAGGTGAAAGCCGTATTTATGCGTACTTCACGTAGGTCTCGATCCCGCGCTCCCGGCTTGGGCGAGGACCATGGACTCGTCCCCGGGCTGGCGCGCCCGCCCGGGGGGGCTATAGTGTCCCTTTCGGAGGAACGAGCATGGCGGTATCTCAGGAAACGGCGCAACTGGTCGTGATCGGCGGCGGACCGGCGGGCTACCCGGCGGCCTTCCACGCGGCCGATGTCGGCATGGAGGTCACGCTCGTCGACCTCGAGGAGAACCCCGGCGGCGTCTGTCTCTACCGGGGCTGCATACCCTCGAAAGCCCTGCTGCATGTCGCGCGCTTCCTCGAGGAGGCCGGCGAGATCGCGCATTGCGGCGTCCACGTCGCGAAGCCCGCCGTCGACCTCGCGAAACTGCGCGCGTGGAAGGAGAGCGTCGTCGGCCGCCTGACCGGGGGCCTCGGCCAGCTCCGCGGCGCGCGCAAGGTGCGGTTCGTTCGCGGCCGCGCTCAGTTTGCCGATCCGCACACCCTCGAGGTGGCGACGGCGGACGGCCCCGTGAGGATTCCGTTTCGGAAGGCCATCCTGGCCACCGGCTCGCGGCCGGCGGTCATTCCCGGATTCCCGGTGTCGCCGCGGGTCATGGATTCGACCGCCGCGCTGGAGCTGCCGGACATTCCGGGCCGCCTGCTGGTGGTTGGAGGGGGCTACATCGGTCTCGAACTGGGCAGCGTCTACGCGGCCCTCGGCTCGAAGGTCACCGTCGTCGAGATGCTGCCCGGCCTGCTCCCCGGAGCCGACCGGGACCTCGTCGCCCCGTTGGCGAAGAGACTGGCGAAGCGCTTCGAGGCCATCCGGCTCGGCACGAAGGTCGCCGCGATGAAGGACGATGGCGCCCGGTTGCATGTGACGTTCGAGGGGCCCGAGGGTGTCCGCGAGGAGACGTTCGACCGCGCTCTCGTGTCCGTCGGCCGCAAGCCGAACAGCGAGAACCTCGGCCTCGACCGCGCCGGCATCGAGATCGACCGCCGCGGCTTCGCCGGGGTCGACCTCCAGCGCCGCACATCCAATCCGGACGTCTACGCCATCGGCGACATTGCGGGCGAACCGATGCTCGCGCACAAGGGGACGCACGAGGCGCGCGTCGCCGTCGAGGCGATCTCCGGCCGTCGCGCCGCCTTCGAGCCCCGCGCCATCCCCGCCGTCGTCTTCACCGACCCCGAGATCGCATGGGCCGGCCTCACGGAAACCGAGGCGGAGAAAGCCGGGCAGAAGGTCGCCATCGCGAAGTTCCCGTGGGCCGCTTCCGGCCGCGCGATGACCCTCGAACGGCAGGAGGGTCTCGCGAAGCTGGTCGTCGATCCCGAGTCGCAACGCGTCCTCGGCGTCGGCCTCACCGGCATCGGCGCGGGCGACATGATCGCCGAAGGCGCGCTGGCCATCGAGATGGGCGCGCTCGCCTCCGACCTCGCCCTGACGATCCACCCGCACCCGACCCTGTCGGAAACCGTCATGGAAGCCGCCGAGGCCTTCTACGGCCACTGCACGCACCTGGCTCCGGCGCACGCCCCGCGGGCCGTTTGAGGTTATTCCCGGGGAACCATGAAGGACTGGGTTGCCATCTTCGACTGGGACGGCGTGATCGTGGACTCATCCGCGCACCACGAGCGCAGTTGGGAACGCCTCGCGGCGGAGGAGGGGCTGCCGCTGCCGGCGGACCACTTTCGCCGCGGCTTCGGGATGAAGAACGAGGAGATCATTCCCGACCTTCTGGAGTGGACGCGCGACCCGGCCGAGGTGCGGCGCCTCTCGCTGCGCAAGGAGACGATCTTCCGGGATCTCGTCCGCGCCTCGGGCATCCGGCCGCTGCCGGGCGTCGAGGCATGGCTCCGCCGCCTCGACGCGGCCGGCATTCCGCGGATCGTCGCCTCCTCGACCCATCGTGAGAATATCGAGACCCTCCTGGCCATCCTGGGTCTCGGCGGGTTCGCAGGCATTGTGGCGGCGGACGACGTCCGACGCGGCAAGCCGGACCCGGAGGTCTTCCTGCTGGCCGCCCGCCGTCTCGGCGCGGATCCCGCGCGCGGCGTCGTCTTTGAGGACACCCCGGTCGGCATCGAGGCCGCGCGTGCGGGAGGGATGCGCGTCGTCGCCGTGACGACCACCCATCCCGCGTCGCGCCTTGCCCGCGCCCACCGCACCGTCGCTCGCCTGGATGAGTTGACGCCGGACGAGGTCGGACGAATCGCTCCTGCCGCCTTTGCCTAGAGTCGACGTCCATGGATCCACGAAAATCCATAGCCGTCGTTGTCCGAATCGTCGAATGGGCGCTTCTGTTGACCGGCGTTCTGTGCTTCGTGGCCCTCGGCCTCGTCATCTGGGAGGGCGGGCGCTGGACGGGCATCGTCTCCGTCGGGAATCCGCGCCCCCGCCTGATCTTCGGTCCGCTGTGTCTGGCGGGGTGGCACATTCTGCGAACGGCACGATCGGACCGACCCCGGCGGTGGCGGGTTTGCTTCGGCCAGTTGGCGCTGCTGACGGCGAGCCTTGCCGTCAGCCTGGTGCTGGCCGAGCATGGGCTGCGCGCCTACCTGCGCGGGCAGCAGGGGCGGGGGACCCTCGAAGATCTCGCGGCCCACGGGGCGGGAGGCTCTGCCCCGCGGGTGAGAAGCACCCATCCGCTCGCGGTGATCGTGAAGCCGAGCGCCAACAAGCTGCTGGCATACGAACTGAGACCCAATCTCAGGATGAACTTCGGCGTTTGCCGGTTTCGCACGAACCGCCTGGGGATGAGGGACAGCCAGGAATACGAGCCCGGCCGGACTCCGGGCACGGTCCGAATTCTCGGGCTCGGCGACTCCGGGATGTTCGGCTGGGCCGTCCATCAGGACAGCGATTACATGTCGGTGCTGGAGAGCAACCTCAACCATCGCACGCCCGGGGTGCGGTACGAGGTGCTGAACGCCGCCGTGCCCGGCTACAACACCTCACAGGAAGTCGAGGCCCTGAGCTACCGGGGCCTCGCGTTTCACCCGGATACGGTGGTTCTCGGCTGGTGTTCCAACGACATGGACCTCCCGTTCTTCCTGTGGCGGCATCGGGAGATCCGGAGAGAGGGGTTGTTCTACCTCGATCGCTTCCTCTTTGCCCGTGAGGAGTTCCGCAGGGCGACGCGCCCGGATGTCCGTCATGCGGGAGATGCGGATGCGGCGCAAATCGACCCGCGTGTGCTGGCCGGAGCGGGGGTCGGGGGTGTGCGGCGCGCATTTCAGGATCTGGCCGCACTCGCGCACCGTGAGGGATTCAACGTGCTAGTGTTCGGCCCCATGAGCGACGAGGTTACGGGCCTGTGCCGGGAGGCGGGTCTCGCTTTCTTCAACACCCTGTCGGTTCCGGCCTCAAGTCACCCTGGGCTTCGGCTCCACGGCATTCATCCGGATTCGGGCGGACACGCGGCGCTCGCCGGCTACCTCGAGGAAGCGCTGAGAGGCCGGGGCTGGTTGCAGCCGTCCAGCCGGCGCGAGGGAGGGCCGTGAAATGCGTATGCCGATCCGAAGCCTCCCGTCTTGAGCCGGGCAGTCTCCGAACCCGAGACCCTCGCCCTTTCCGCTTGCGGCCGGGGCGGGGTGTGGAATACTGATGGAAAGCGCGGCCGTCCGCGCCGGGGAGAACAAGATCATGTCCAAGGGAATCATCGCTCTGATTGTGATCGTGGGTCTGGCGCTGGCCATCGGCGGATCGGCGATTTCGTCGAAGAACGGCTTTGTGTCTCAGGACGAGGCGGTCACGGCCGCCTGGGCCAACGTCGAGACGGTGCTGCAGCGGCGGTACGACCTCATCCCGAACCTCGTGAACACGGTGAAGGGCTTCGCCGCGCAGGAGAAGTCCATCCTCGAGGAGGTCACGCGCCTCCGCAGCCAGTGGGGCCAGGCGCTCGGGACGGCGCAGAAGGTCGAGGCGGCCGGACAGATGGAGGGCGCCCTGGCGAGGCTGCTCGTCGTGGCCGAGAAATACCCGGACCTGAAATCGAACCAGAACTTCCTCGCGTTGCAGGACGAGCTGGCCGGCACGGAGAACCGGATCTCGGTCGAGCGCCGCCGCTTCAACGAGGCGGTGCAGGGTTACAACACGAAGATCCGCCGCTTCCCGGGCAGCATCTGGGCCGGCGTTTTCGGGTTCGAACGCCGCAAGCCCTTCGAATCCGTCTCCGGCGCGGCGCAAGCCCCGGACGTGAAGTTCTGATCCACGGCGGGGCGAGCCGCCCCGCCTTTGCCCGGACGGGATCGAGGGTAGGGCCCGACCGCCGGGCGGGCCGTTCGCCGGATCCGCGGAACAGGTTCCTCGCAGTTTCCAGTGGCCGGAAATCAGGGGCAAAAGGACCGGAGGCCGTAGGTTTGCTGTAGCCGGCCGCGATGAGGCCGGCAATCCAAGCGCTTCGCAGTGATCGTCGGCCGGGGTCGCGTGTCCGCGGCTATTTCTTCGTCATCAGGTTCAGCACGAGCCGGCATCCGGCGAGGTATTCCTTGAGGTCGACGAATTCGTCGACGCTGTGCGCGCCATGCTGGCCGCAGCCGAGCGTGACGGTCGGAATGCCCTTCTGCGTGAGCGGATTCGCATCGAGGCCGCCGTTCATGCGGACGGTGACGGGCTTGAGGCCCTGCTCGCGCGCGGCGCGGCAGGCAAACCGGACCGCCGGGTGGCTGTCGGGCAGACGGAAGGCGGAATAATCGGTCTCGGTCCGGAATTCGACGGTGCCGCGCTCGCCGCGGACATTCCGCACCGAGCGCGCGGCGGATTCGAAGGCGCGGCGGTAGGCGGCCGTGATGACGGCGAGGAACGCGGGGTCGTGACTGCGACACTCGCCGCGGACGAAGACGTGATCGGTGACCTGGTTCGTCGCCTCGCCGCCGCGAATGATGCCGACGTTGGCGGTGCCCGCGCGCCGGCCCTTGCGGATCAGGCCGAAGAACCCCCGGGCGGCGACCTTCTCGATCGCCCGCGCGGCGGCGAGCATCGCGGAGACGCCGTCCTCGGGGTGCATGCCCGCGTGGCTGGACCGTCCACGCAGATCCGCTTCCCATCGGACTGCGCCGATCGCCCCGGTGATGATCTGGTTCGGGTCGCCGGAATCGAGGTTGAAGGCCATTGCGGGGCTGCCGAGATCGGAGGGTCGCACGGCCTTCGACCCGTAGAGGCCGATTTCCTCGGCGATGGGGAAGAAGAGCGTCAGCGGCGGGCGCGGGCGCTTCTCGCGCAGGACGACCTCGGCGGCCGCGACGATCGCGGCGATGGCGGTGCGGTTGTCCGCGCGGACTGCCGTGGGGCCCTTTGCGACGATGCGATCGCCGCGTCGGACCGGGACCGCGCCGCGGCACAGCGGGACCGTGTCCATGTGGCCAAGGAACATCCGGCGCGGGGCCTTGAACGTCCCGGGAATCTTCACAATCAGGTTCCCGACCGTGAAATCGCCCTTGAGGCGGCGGTGCGCCAAGTCGTGGCCGATCCACGCCGGTTTGCATCCGGCCGCGACCAGCCGGCGGCGGATCTCGTCGCACACCGGGCCTTCGTGCCCGCTCAACGCCTCGATGCCAAGGAACGTCATCAGGTGGTCCAGCGCGCGCCCGTCGAATCCATCGTTGCTTCTGCTCATGAAGACGTCTCCAGGAATGCGCGTCGCATGACGCGCCGCACAACGTATCATCCCGCACCGCCAAAGCAATCCGGAGCCCGGGAGGGAAGCACGAAATCCCAAATTTGAAGCGCGAAACCAGCACGAAGGTGGGGAACCCGGAAAGCTCCAAACCGGACGTCCATTCGTGCTTGCTGTTTGGGGCTAGAAGATCTCGGTTTGGGATTTGTTTCGTGCTTCGAATTAGGATTTCGCGCTTTGCCCTCCGCCCCTCTTTGCGTTTCCGCCCGCGTATCGTAGGATATCCCTTTCTGGGCCGGTGCGGCCGGCCCGCGGAGAGACCCATGATCATCGTAATGCGGCAGGGGGCGTCCACGAAGGAAATCGCGGACGTTGAACTGGAAATCCAGCGATACGGGTATGCCCCGCACACGATCGGCGGCGTCGAGCGCACGGTCATCGGCGCGATCGGAGACGACCGGGGCAAGGAGCGGCTCCAGGCGCTGGAGACGATGGACGGCGTCGAGCGCGTCATCCGCATCCTGAAGCCTTACAAACTGGCGGGACGGGAGCTTCGGAAGGAAAAGAGCCGCATCGAGGTCGCGCCGGGCGTCGTGTTCGGCGGACGCAGGATTCCCATCATCGCCGGGCCGTGCTCCGTCGAAGGGCTCGACATGATTTGCGCGACGGCCGCGGCCGTGAAGGAGGCCGGCGCCTCCGTGCTGCGCGGCGGCGCTTACAAGCCGCGCTCCTCGCCGTATGCCTTCCAGGGGCTCGCCGAGGAAGGGCTGAAGATGCTCGCCGAAGCCCGCGCGCGGACGGGACTTCCGGTCGACACCGAGGTGATGCGCGAAAGCCTCGTCGGAAAAGTCGCCCAGTATTCCGATATCATTCAAATCGGCGCGCGCAACATGCAGAACTTCGACCTGCTCAAGGCGGTCGGGCAGACGCGCAAGCCGATCCTGCTCAAGCGCGGCCTCGCCAACACGATCTCGGAGTGGCTCATGGCCGCCGAGTACATCATGTCCGAAGGCAACCCCAATGTGATCCTGTGCGAGCGCGGCATCCGGACGTTCGAGACCGCAACCCGCAACACGCTGGACCTGAGCGCCGTCACGGTGCTCAAGCGTGAGACGCACCTGCCGGTCGTCGTCGACCCGAGCCACGGCACGGGCGTGGCGGAGTACGTCGAGGACATGGCCCTTGCGGCGATCGCCGCCGGTGCGGACGGCATCATGATCGAGGTGCATCCGAACCCGCACGAGGCGTGGTCCGACGGTGCCCAGTCGCTGACGCCCGCGCGTTTCGCCGAGGCGGTCGTCAAGATGCGTGCCGTCGCCGCCGCCGTCGGCCGCGAGATCTGACACGTTCGGCACAGAACGGCGCCTTGACGGCTGGAACCTGCCCCGACTAGGGTGGGGCCCATGCGGTGGACCTCAGAGGCAGGCGCGTGAACGGCGGGACGATGCAGCCGTCCGGGCCGGAGGCGATTGGGCGGCGCGAGGCGTTCCGCCGGATCGCCGGCGGCGCGGCCGTACTCGCGATGGCTCCGCTTGCCGCCAACGCGGCGGACGAGGTTCGACGGGAGGGTTCGGCCATGGCTCACAAGGTGCTCATCATCGTCGGCGACGCGACGGAGACCGTCGACACGCTCTATCCCTACTTCCGCCTCATCGAGGGCGGCTACGAGCCGGTTGTTGCTGGGCCGGAGAAGCGCCGCTACAACATGGTGCTGCACGAGCTGAAGCCCGGCTGGGACATCACGCGCGAGTGGGAGGGCTACACGATCGAGGCCCGCATCGCCTTCCGCGACATCAAGCCGGAGGACTACCTCGGCATCTTCTTCAGCGGCGGCCGCGCCCCGGAATACATCCGCGACAACCCGGATCTGATCCGCGTCACGAAGCATTTCTTTGCGGCGAACAAGCCGGTCGCCAGCGTCTGCCACGGCGTCGAGATCCCTGCGCGCGCCGGCTGTGTGAAGGGACGCCGCATGGCGACCGTCGCCAAGTGCCAGTTTGATCTCGAGGTCTGCGGAGGCATCTACGTCAACGAACCGTGCGTCGTCGACGGAAACCTCGTCAGCGGCCGCACCTTCCACGATCACGGTGCCTACATGGGCCGGTGGATGGCGCTGCTCGACGCCGCCCGCGCGGCGGCGCGCCCGTAAGCGGCCCGCCCGATCGCGCCGCCTGTCCGTCTGTCCCCTCGTGAGTCACAAGGATGGGCACTGGAGGGCCGCGCTCCGTCGCGGCCGTGTCCATGCGTACCTTATGCGGGTGAGGTTCGCCGTGCCTCACGTGGATTCGACGAAGATCTGGGGGCGCCGGACGGCTTTCCGGGATGCGGAATCTGCGGTAGACTGTGCACGGACGGAGGGCGCAATCGATGAGCGAAAACCTGCTGGTGATCGGTCTGACCGTGGCGGCGACGCTTGCGGCCGCGGGGTGGGCGGCGTCGGCCCTGCGCCGGCGTCGCGCGGCCCCTGCGATCTCGGTCCAGTCCGGCCTGCAGCACCTCCGGGCGGTCGGGCACCTCTCCGTGTTCAAGGCGGTCACGCGGGAGATCGTCACCGAGACCGACCACACCTGGGGCGAGTTGGGGAAGAAGTACCTCTCGTGGATTCTCTCGACGAAGAAGATGGCAATGATCTTCGAATTCGAGATCGACTTCCGCTACGACCTGCGCCGGCCGGAATTCGACGTCGTGCCCGCGGCGGACGGCTCGGTGGTCGTGCGCATGCCCCCGTGCCACCACGATACGCGCATCCGGGATATCCGCTTCTACGACGAGCAGCGTTCGCGTTTGCTGCCGTGG
>CAYXFW010000004.1:6456-23646 GCA_964464305.1 uncultured Verrucomicrobiota bacterium | reverse complement strand
TCGTTCATTCCTTCGATCCTTGCGGGGAAGATCGCGCCCATCGACCCGGGCGACGGCGCGGGCATGAACCTGATGGACATCGCGGCCAGGCGCTGGCATCCGGGGGCGCTGGCCGCGACGGCCCCCGGCCTGGCGGCGAAGCTTCCGCCCATCGCGGACTCATCCTCGGTTGTGGGCCCTGTCTCGCCCTACTTCGTCCGCCGTCACGGCCTGAATGCGGGGGCGCTCGTCCTGGCCGGCTCCGGCGACAACCCGTGCAGTGTCGTCGGCCTCGGCCTCGTCGAGCCGGGGCGCGTGGCGATCAGTCTCGGAACGAGCGACACGTATTTCGGCACGATGGCCGCCTGCCGTGTCTCCGCCGGGGGCGAAGGCCACGTCTTCGGCTCGCCGGCGGGCGGCTACATGTCGCTCGTCTGCTTCAAGAACGGCTCGCTGGCCCGCGAGCGGGTGCGCGATGCGCTTGCGCTCGACTGGGCCGGCTTTGCCGCCGCCCTCCGCGCGACGCCACCGGGACTGGACGGAAAGAGCCTCCTGCTCCCATGGTTCGAGCCCGAGATCACGCCGCGCGTGCTGACGCCGGGCGTGCGCGTCCGCGGATTGACGGGCCACGATCCCGCGCGCTGTCGCGCCGTGGTCGAGGCGCAGATGATGTCGATGCGGCTCCACACCGGCTGGATGGGCGTCCGTCCGGACCGCATCCACGCGACCGGTGGCGCCTCGGCGAACCACGAGATTCTGCAGATCATGGCCGACGTGCACCGGTGCCCGGTCTTCCGTTTCGAGACGACCGCCAGCGCCGCGTTGGGCGCCGCGCTGCGCGCGTTCCACGGATGGTCCGCGGCCACCGGCGCCCCGGTGCCGTGGCCGGAGATCGTCCGCGGCCTCGCCGAGCCCGTCGCCGGATCGCGTGTCGATCCCGCACCGGGAACGGACGGGGTGTACACGGGACTTTTGAAGGCCTACGCCGCATTCGAGCGGGAGGAAACGACGCCCCTCACACCCAGCGCGCGCGGCGCATGACGACGAGCAGGGTGGCGGCGAGGGTCAGGGCCACGATCCAGAACGCGGGATAGCCGTACGACCACTTCAATTCCGGCATGACGTCGAAGTTCATTCCGTAGACGCCGCAGAGGAAGGTCAGCGGCAGGAATATCATGCTCAGGATCGTGAGGCGGTTGACGATCCGGTTGGTCTTGTGGCTGACCATTCCGAGGTAGAGGTTCAGCGTCTCGTGCAACAACTCGCGGCTGGCATTGGTGTCGGCCACCAGTCGCTCGGTGGTTCCGGCCATGCGGTCAAGGAACGGCTGCGTGCTCTCCGGAATGAACGGCGAGCGGCGCGCCGCGATTTCGTGCAGCACTTCGCGGGCGCCGAGGAGCACGCGGCGCAGGCTGTTGAGGTCGGAGGCCAGCAGGGCGACTTCCTTGAAGATCCCGTCGTCGACCGCCGCGAACAGCCGCATCTGCACGTTCTCGACGGCGTCCGTCGCCTCCTGGAGCGCGCGCCGGTGCTGGTCGAGCAAGTGGTCGCCGAGTTCGTACAACAGGAATCCGTGCGACTTGCTGAACTGGACGAAGTCCTCGCGGTACGAGCGCCGCAGCCGCTTGAGAAACTCCGCGTCGCGCCGGTGGAAGGTCAGCAGAAAGCCGGCCCCCACGACGACATCGACATGCGCGGTTTGCATCTCGCCCTCGCGCATGCGGATCTCGGTCAGGGAGAAATGAAGCGCGTCCTCGTAGACGTCGATCCGCCCCTCGCGATCAGGGCCGAGCACCTCGTTTCGAACGTCGCTGTTGACGGGGAGCGCGGCGAACAGGTCCGAGAGCTCCGACTCCGTCGGGGCGGACACATCGACCCAGCAAAATCGTCCGGCCGTCCGGGCGGCGGGAACCTCGGCCAGCCCGATTTGCCGGTCCTGCTTCGTGGCGAAGTCAAATTCGACGATCGAGATCACGCGCCGCTCTCCAGACGCCCAGTGTACGCCCGCGCCCCGCAGACACAACCCGATGTGTGCCCGGCTTGGCGCTGCGCGGGGGCGGTCGTATGCTTCCCCGCCATGAGCGAGACCCTTTTCCCGGCGCCTTCCGGCGCGACGCGGCTGAACCTGCTCGGTGTCGATTACGTCCACATGAAGACCGGCGACGGGGGCGATCTCTACCTGACGCGATTTGGCGAACCGTTTGCGGAGCATCTGAAGCCCGAGTCGTGGTTCGAGCCCGGCTGGTTCGAACTCAACCGGGAGAAGCTGGAGGGCACCAGTACCGTCTACCGCATCCGGACGCGGCCGGTCGGCGGACGCAGCAAGGACATCGTCGTGAAGTGGTGCCGGGTCGGCACCGAGATCCCGATGGACACCTTCACCCTGACGAAGTTCGTCGAGGCCGAGTTCAACAGCCCCTACGAGGAATTCGCGCTCGTCATGGAGATGCGCGCAGACCGGTCCCGGCCGCGGCTGCACACCCACAAGCCCCTGGCGATCTACGCGCCGGCGAAGCGGTTGAAGCTGTGGCAGACCAAGCGCGACGAGTCGCGCATGGAGCGGAAGAAGGCGAAGTTCCGCGACGTCGAGCTGGACATCTTCCGCCAGTACATCCTGATCTACGAATGGGTGAAGGGCGTCTCCCTGCCGCAGGCGTTGCCCCCGGCGCCGGCCGACGCGGCCGGGCGGCTGGAAGTCCTGCGCCGCCACACGGACGCCGGGGTCCGGGATCTCGCCGAAAAGGGGTTCCAGGTTCTGGACATCAAGCCGGAGCATCTGATCGTCCGCCCAAAACCCGGCGGCCGCGTGCTCCGCCGGCGCGACGGCCGGATCGCCTATGCCCTCGTCGACTTTGAACTCCTCCAGCGCACCCCCGCCTACGAGCGCCGGGTGGCGGCGGCGCGCCGCGCGGCCTACCTGCAGCACCAGAAGGACCGGTTCGCCACGCCGGGGGCCGTCCCCCTGCCGCCCCATCTGCAGGCGGCGCGCGTGTTCGACATCGACTACATCTGCGGCCACTCGGAAAGCACCGGCGGCGAATTGTGGATCGTCGGCCGCGATCCCGCGCTGTTCGACTATTTCCTGCCGGAGCGCTGGCGCCGCACCGAACGCACGAAGCTCTCCGAGGCGAACCAGGTTTGGAAGACGCGCACCAAGGACCGGATCAACCTGGTCTGGAAGGTGTCCCGCGTCGGCGAGGTTCCGGATCTCGACCCGGCCGATGCGCGCGGCGCGTGCATTCGCGAGTATGGGTACAACAGCCCGTTCGAGGAGTTCGCCTTCGCGATCCGGCTGGCGCGGGCCGGGGTTCCGGTCGTCTACCCGCGCGCCATCTACATGACGGGGCAGGAGGCATCCGGGGCCGCCACGTACGCGGCCGATACGCGCCGCTACGACCGGGATGCCGCGGTGGTCGGCCCGGACGGCCGCCCGGTCCTGCGTCGCGACCACAACTACATTGCCGTCTGGGGATACTGGAACGGATCCGACGAGACCCTCGCGATGCGCGACGTGGACGCCTGCGTCCCGATCGACCTCGCCCGGGCGCTCGCCGGCGATCGGATCGGCCGCGCCGAGCATGACGAACTGCTGGCCGAGGCCCGCAAAACGCTGGCCGGCGCGGGATTCGAGGACCTCAATCCCGAGGGCGGCCACCTGCTCCTGTCCCAGACCCCGCGGGGCGGCTTCCAGCGCGGCGACAACGGCCGGTACGTGCTTCGTTGGTGCAATTTCAGCCTCGTCCGCCCCCTGCGGGGGTGAGCGGCGACGGCCGGAGGCGCGCGATCTCAGGGTTTGCCCGCGGCGGCCGCGGCGCCGGGGTACAGGATGAGCTTGTCGTGCACGAGCACGACGAGATCGGGGGTTTTGTCGCCGGTCACATCGCCGGAGGCCGCATCATGGGGTTCGATCCGGTCCGTCTCCCGCCGCCGGTTGAATCCGGAGTCCTGAAAGACCTCGAACGCCATCTCGTGAACCAGCGCGTTGGTTTGCGACGCGACCAGTTCGATCGAGCGGTTGGCCACATCCGCCAGTGCGATCATCGGGCGCGGAGGGCAACCCAGCGCCACTCGAAAGACGCCCCGTACGGACGCGTCCTCGAGCCGTGTCGTATACTCGCCCGTCGAAACCGGCTTGAGCTGCGGAAGTCCCTCTCCGACCAGCGCGACGTCGCGGGGTCCGAGAAGCGCAACCGTCAGCCGTCCCGACGCGCCGCGGAGGACGGCGAGACCCTGGACCTCCATGGGCGACCCGGCAATGTGTACGCGCTGAAGGTCGTTCGTGCCGGATGCAAACACGAGGTCGCTGGTGTTCTTGTCGAACAACAGCCACCCCGGGCTTCCCCCGGGAGGCGAATACTCGCACACCGCGGTTAGCTCCGTCCGCGCGCTGCCGGGATTGATCTGCGCGGCGACTTCATAGGCGCCGTTGGTCCCGGTGTAGACGCGGGCGACCCTTCCCTCCGCGGCGCACAGCGTCCGCATCCGGTCCTTTCCGCCCATGGCCAGCTGGCCCGGTTTGAGCGCGGCGGTCAGCGCGCGCAGTCTGGCGCCGGTGATCCTCTCCGCCCGCGGGCCGTCCACGTTCAACACGACCGGCGGCTCGTAGGGCATGAAGAGCCAGAGCTGCGTCCGTCCTTCGGATTCCAGAACGCGCAGGGTCTCCGGCGCGCCGGAAACGTCGAGCGGGAGGGTACGCAGGACGCCGCCCGTCGCGTCGAGCTGGAGGCACCGGAAGGCCTCGTTGGTGGCGCGCGTGACAAGCCAGAAGTAGCCCGGTCCCGTTTCGGACGCGGCGCCGGCCACCACCTCCCCGGGCACCTGCAGCATGTCGGGGAATTCCGCGAGCCGTCCCTTCCGATGGATGGCGGCGGCCTTTTCCCGCCGGCTGATCGCGAGGATGTCGCCATTTCCCGCGCGGCCGATCGAGTCGACCTCGGAGAGGGTGTCGATCGGGTGCGGGGCGGGCAGGAGACCGTCCGCGCCGCCCTTGTACAGGAGCAACTGGCTGGCTTCCGGTGTCGTGACCAGCAAGTCGTCGCCGGCCGTTCCATCGAGGTCTCCAGCCACCCAGTACGCGTGTTTGCGGGCCGTTCCCCCCAGGGGAATTCTCAGGCCTCCGGCCTCGCGTTGCGAGAACAGCGCGGGGGCGGCCGCCGGCGTGAAGGCATAGCGGCGGCAGTTGATGCCATCTTTGAGCACGACGGCCAGTGTGTCGGCTTCGGCCCGACGCGCCGCCGGCCAGACCGTTTCGGAGCGGTACAGCGGCAGTTGCACGCCGTGTTCGAAGCTCCATTCCCGCCGCCCCTCGTTCAGCCGCACGCGGAGCGGAAATCCCTGCGAGCAGTGCACCAGGAGGTCCGGCCGCCCGTCCGCGTTGACGTCCGCGGTCTCGAGCCGGGTCGCGGTTTCGTCGGCGTGGATGTACTCGCTCTGCCGGAGGAACGGCTCGCGGGCGGCGTTCCACAGGACGATCGTGCGGTCGCGGGCGGCGGCGGCGATGTCCGGAAGGCCGTCGGCGTCGAGATCGGAAAACGCGATGTCGACCACATCGGAGAACTTCGAGAGGTGGATCTTCTCCGGCTGTGCAAAGGTGTCGCCCGAACGCTGGCGGTAGATCTGGAAGCCCAATTCCCCGCCGAAGACCAGGAGATCCTGCAGGCCGTCGGCATCCGCATCCGCGATCCGAAAGCGGAACAGCGTCTGGTCGGCCACCAGGCCCCGGTTGTCGAACCGCCCGCGCAATGGCCCCGCCGTTCCCGCATCGCTCGGGGTCTTCTTCCGGTGGAGGATTTCAAGGCGCGACTGACGGTTGTTGATGAACAGCACTTCCGCAACGCCGTCGCCGTTCAGGTCGGCCACCGCGAGATCCCGCGTTCCATCCTTGAAACTGTAGACCTCCAGGGGCTGGAACCCGAGGTCGCTCCGCGGCTGCGCGTCGACGCCGGCCGCCGCGAGGAAAAGGCCCAGGATCGTGACGCGCATCGAACCCCCGCCCGGAATCACTTGCCGTACTTCCATACGCTCTGGGTGGTGACCGCCTCCGGCGTGCGGACACTGTACGTGAACACAGGACCGAAGAACCCGGCGATGTGGTCGGCCGACGGCAGCTTGTCCCAGTCCAGGCGGCCGATCCACTCGCCGATCGGATCGTCTTCATGGCCGTCCGCGGCGTCTGCGATCAACTCCTGGACGGGGAATGCGGAAAGCTGCCGGGCGACCGCGCGGATGGAAGCCTCCATGTCCACCACGGAATAAGCGCACGCCTGGGCCGGGACTTCGGCGATGAGATCCGCGTACAGCTTACCGGCGAAGAACCCGCCCCCCGTGTCCTTCCGGTCCGCCGCCCGCATGGCCTCGCGCACGGCATCCGCCTCTCCGTACAGGAGATATCCCCCGGCGACGGCAAGGGCGAGGGACTTTTCGCCCGGAATACCGGACTCGCCGGTCCCCGGCTCGTCCGGATCGGAGGGAGGAACGATCGCGTACAGCGTGGCCCCCGCGAATTCCTCCCTCTTGAGGGAGGGCCCGGCCGACTCGGCGATCTTGCCGGCCGGATCGAACACCTTGGCGAGCGAGGCCTGCACCGCCGCCGGATCCTTCAGACACAGGGATATCACCTGAAGCGGACCCTTTTCCCCGCGGAACGACATCGTGACGGCCAATCCGTCCATGTGGACGAAGAGATCGTTCTCCAGGTCGATCCCCAGTTCCTTCACGATCGACGCGCGCATGCGGTCGAACTCCGCCTGCCCGCCGGGCGAGAGACGTTCCATGAGGCCGGGGATCTCGCGCCAAATCGCCATCAGGTTGATGCGGCCGACGGCAAAGGAGAAGGACGAGGGCGGAACCAGGGCCGGCCGAACGCCGCGCGACACGGGCGTCCCGTCCACGATCGCACCCAGAAGCCCCGTGGCGGCCTTCATCCCGAGACTGAAATGGACGACCGCCCTGTCCTTCTCGAACCGGGCGCTCACCGCGAGCTGTCCGAGATCGTTCAACCCAAGCGCGGACGTCACTCCGGCCAGGCGCGCACTGTGGGGCGCAGGGTTCACGGGTGCGCCGGACACCCGGGGGCCGCTTTCGCGTTCGAGTGCGTTCAACGCAGCGCTCCGTCGTTCGTCCATGCGAACAGCCAGTTTGAGAAGCTCTGGAATGTTCACGCGCAGCCCGGCCGACGGGGCCCCGACCGGCTCCTTCGCCGGGGCGGCGATCAGCGCCGCAAGCGTTCGTTCGGTCCATTCGCGCTCGGGGCTCGAGAGCACCGTTCCGTTCGCGAATGCGGAGTAGAGCACGACAGGCGCATTCGTCCCGAGGCGCATCGTAAACTCGTAAACCTTGTGCTTCTGGAACTCGAACGCGCGGATCGCGAGTCTATCCTCTCCGAGAATCCCCTGCAGTTTTCGGTCGTATTCGAGGCTCTTCGCGCTGTCGGCCTCCGACATCTGCGCGAGAAGATGCGGGCCGGCGACATTCGTCGTGAACGCAAGGACGATCTGTCCCTTGAGCAGGGCCCACGATTCCTTGAGCACGGCCTGGGCCGCCTCCGGAAGGTCGGAGGATCCCGACGGCATCCAGTCGCCATCCTTGGGATTGCCGAGGAAGGCCCGGATCCCGGGATCGTTCCAGAGTTTCCCGAGCGGCGCGTTGCTCACCGCCGTCTTTAGGGCTGTCATATCGGACAGATCCGCCGCGATCAGGACATCGGACGGCAACATCTCGCTCCGGCTGGCGGCCGGGGCCCTCCACGCCGTCATACCGCACAGACACACCGCCAGACACACGATTCGTTTCATGGTTCCTCCCCGGATTTCATCTTCCTCGTCCGCAGTTCGAAAGGGCCGGGTGGCGGGGGCGCATTCGGGTAGAAGTACCCGGACGCGGCGGCGGTCTCGTCGTACGTAAAGGCGTCCAGATGGTCCAGCAGGAACCGGACATGCCGCACCGGAATGGCAAAATTCAGCCCTTCCATGGCCGCCAGCTTCATGCTGATCACGCCGATCACCTGCCCTCGATGGTTGAACAGCGGTCCGCCGGAATTGCCCGGGTTCACCGCGGCGTCGACCTGCAGGTACAGGGATCCGCCGTAGTTCCGCTCGGTCTGGCTGATGACCCCCTCGGAAACGCTGCGTTCCAGGCCGAGCGGGTTGCCGATCGCAAACACGGTCTCGCCGACCTCCACGCGGTCCCCGGGCGCCAACAGAACGTGCCGGACATCCTCCTTCAGGTCCTCCACCTTCAGCACCGCAAGGTCGTGAAATGGCGCGGTCGCCACGATGGAGACCTTGGTGTGCACCTCGCGCTTGAGCCGGCCGTCCCGCATGGAGAAGACGGTTACGGAAAGGTGCTTCTCTCCCGCGATGACGTGGAAATTGGTCAGCAGATATCCGCGACGGTCGACGAAGAACCCGGACCCCAGCCCGCCGGGCGATTTCACCACCACGATCGCCGGAGCGTATTTTCTGGAGGCTTCGGCCGTCCCCAGCACCTCGGCATCGGCCGCGGTGTACAGGCGGTTGGTTCCGCCTGCCGATTCCGCCTGGGGCTTGGCCTCCGCATCCTTCTCCATCCGCAGGATCTCAGGACGCGGAATACGCAGGATGTCGTGCCGCAGGTCCAGATACACGGCCTGGGCGTCCTCCCGAACCAGCGGAGCGCGCACGACCGCTCCTCCGCGCAGCGTGACCTGTTCCGCAGGCACCCGGAGCGTTCCCAGCGCAACCGCGGCGACGATGACCGCCCGTCGCATCATGAATGCACCCCGAACATCCGCCTTCCTGTCGACACGCAACACCCTCCCCGGCCTGCGTCGGCCACGCCGAACCGCCTCGGGCCGGACGACGCCATCCGAAAAACCTAGGAGAATACCCCCGGGGATGCAAGTCCCGATCGACCGTCGGCTCCGACACGGGCGCACGGTAGCGTGGTGCCCGGACCGCGACCGATCGGCCCCTGCCTCCGGCCCGTCATCGGTGGTAGGATGCCGCCCGGAGACCTGCGATCATGGGCGGCAAGAAGGACGCGAACCGGCGGCGATGCGCCTGCACGTACGACTGGATCCTCGTCGACCGGCCGCCGTGGGCGGACATTTTGCGCGCGCATCTGCCCGGCGTGGTGCTCACGGCGCCCATCCTGCTTGCGGCGCGGTTCTATCCGTTTCGGGAGCATCCCGTCATCACGTGCCAGTTTCGTAAGTGGACCGGCATTCCATGCGCAGGATGCGGCTACACGCGGGCGTTCCAGTCGATCGCACGCGGCGACATCGCGGGCGCCGCGCGCGATGCGCCGGTCGCCGTCCTCCTCTTCGCCACCGTGGTCCTCGTGCTGGCGTGGAACCTCGCCGGCCTGGCCCTGCGCCGCCGCCTGCGCCCCGGCCCGCGCGCCATCCCCGGCCTGCGCGCGCGGCGCGCCCTGATCGCCCTGGCCATCCTTCTGCTCGCCGCCAACTGGTTCTGGCGCCTGGCCCATGGACTTCAATAGCCGGCTGGCGTTCCCTGTGCTTGCCGCCGCCTCCGACCGGGCATAGTCTCCCCTCCTCCGCCGGGCCCGTAGCTCAGTTGGTCAGAGCTGGACACTCATAATGTCTAGGTCGCAGGTTCGAGCCCTGCCGGGCCCACCGGGCTTCGTTCGGCGCGCCAGCGACGAACGAAGCCCGCCCCGGCGTAGTTGCCGCAGCGGCGACGAAGCCGGGCCACCCCCCTGCGCGCCGAACTACGCCCGGCGCAGCCGCGTTCCCACACCCGCACGCTCGTCCCGGCGCGGAGCGGCGAGCGAAGGATGGTGCCATGTTCTATGCGTATGTCTTGGAAAGCGAAATCGAACCCTCCCGCCACTACATCGGCCACACCGCGGACCTGGCCCAGCGGCGGCTGGATCACAACGCCGGGACCTCGCCGCACACGAGCAAGCTCAGGCCCTGGCGCGTGAAGTTCGACTCCGCATTCGAATCCTTGGAACTGGCCCGATCTTTCGAGCGTTATCTGAAGTCCGGATCCGGCCACGCGTTCGCCCACAAGCATCTCGGGTTCTGAGTCGCCCGGCGCGGAGCGGCGAGCGAAGCAGGCGCCCGCCGGACGGCCGGCCCGGCGGGCCGGCCCTACCACCGACACCCTGAGGATGGGTGGGTAGGGCGGGGCGGCTCGCCCCGCCGCACGGGCGGCCCGTACGAGCATCCACGTCGTCGCACGCGAATCGGAGAGGCGCGCCTCCGCCAAAGCAACACCCCTTGAAGCTGTGCAGTTTGACCTCACGTGGAGTGTGCCATGGCGAAGCGAGAGAAGGTCGACTGCACGGTCGAGTCGAAGTGGGGCGAGGGGGCCGCGATCCGGGCAAATCTGAAAGGGGCTGGGTTACGGTGCCGTGATTGCGTAGATGCCTAGGCAATCGTGCAGCGATCCGCTGCACAAATGGGAATCGCGAATCGTGCAAGAGCCGCTTGCACAATCGGAGGAACGACCGTTGGCTGTTGACTCGGCGCCGCCGGCAAATCTCTCACAACCTGTGAGAGAATTGGACGGGAAGAATCTGCCGCAGGTTGTGGCCGAAATACCGTGGGGACACAACCGCATCCTGCTAATCCGCAAGCCCGTCGGCGTCGCCGCATGGCGGACCAAACTGGTCAAGGCGTTGCCGAAGGAACTGAAGGGCCCCCTCCCCGCCGTCGCCGAAATCGAGAAAGAGTTGGGCGATGGGCGGTGAGTGGAGAATGTCGTTTCGTGCGCACCTTCTCGCCCGTGACATCCACGGGCAGGCTATACCCGAACGCAGGCGTCGTCACGCCGGATTCGAGACGCCTGCCCCCGGGTCTTGGACTTCGAGGCGCGGATGAGCTACGGTGGCGGGAGAAATTCAGTTCGGAGCGGCCATGGGCTTTCAAGACCACGATATTCTGATTCTCGACGGGGCGTGCGGGACGACGCTGCAGCGCATGGACATTCCCGCCTCGGCCTGGCCGGGGCGCGAGGGCTGCAACGAGTGGCTCAACGTCACGGCGCCGGACGTCATCGCCGAGATGCACCGCATGTTCGTCGACGCGGGCGCGATGGTGCTCGAGAGCAACACCTTTGGGGCCAGCTCGATCGTCCTCGCCGAGTACGACCTGCAGGATCGCGTCGCTGAGATCAACGCCGCCGCCGTGGCGAACGCGCGGCGCGCGATCGGCGGCCGGCCGGGTCGCTACGTCGCCGGATCCATCGGACCGACCACCAAGATCGCGTCCCTGGGACAGATTCCCGTCGAGACGCAGGCCGCCGCGTTCCGCGAACAGATGCACGCCCTGCTCGAGGCCGGCGTCGACGCCTTCATCATCGAGACGTGCCAGGACCTGCTGCAGGTGAAGACGGCGGTCGTCGCCGCATTCGAGACAATGGAGGCCGCCGGCCGCGAGGTGCCCGTCATGGTCTCGGTCACGATCGAACAGACGGGCACCATGCTGGTCGGAACCGATCTCGGCGCCGTCTGCGCCACCCTCGAGCCCTTCCCCGTCTTCTCCCTCGGCCTCAACTGCGCGACGGGGCCGCAGGCGATGGAATCGCACATCCGCTTCCTCTCCCACAACTGGCCGCGGCGGATCTCCTGCGTCCCGAATGCCGGACTGCCCACGGTCGAGGACGGAAAGACCGTCTACAAACTCGGCCCGGAGGAATTCGCGACCCACCTGCGCCATTTCGTCGAGCGCGACGGCGTCAGCGTGGTCGGCGGCTGCTGCGGCACCGCCCCCGGGCATATCGCCGCCCTCGTCCGCGCGCTGGATGGCGTGAAGCCGCGCGCGCGTTGACGGGCGGGCGGAAGGCGGCTTCCAACCCTTGGAAAACCCGCGTATTCTCCGTCCAACCCTTGGAAGACCCGGCGCGGCCGGGGCGGAAGGCGACGATGCAGGATGCCGCACATGTGCCGATGAAGTCGGTCGGACCGGTCCGGATCGCGGGCCCCGAGATCGAGGCCGAGGTCCGCGTGCCCCTGGCGACCTACGAGAGCCCGTTGTGGCCCTCGGTGGCGCGGGGCGCGAAGGTGACCGCCGCGGCGGGCGGCATCCGGGCGGTTGTTCTCGACGAACGCATGGCCCGGTCGATCCTGCTCGAGGCCCCCGACGCCACCGGCGCCGCGGCGGCCGCATCGCAGCTTGCGGCCCGCCGCGCGGACGTGGCGGCCGCCGCGCAGCGCGGGAGCCGGTTCGCGAAGTTCCTCGACCTTCACACCCAGATCTGCGGCTCGCTGCTCTTTGTCCGCATCGAAATCGCGACGGGCGATGCGGCAGGCCACAACATGGCGACGCGGGCGGCGCAGCAGGTTCTCGACTGGATGACCGCAGAGTTTCCGTCGCTGACGGCGGTTTCGGTGTCCGGAAACTACTGCACCGACAAGAAGGTCTCCGCGGTCAACGGCATCCTCGGGCGCGGCCGGTCGGTCGTCGCCGACGTGACGATTCCCGGCGACCTGTGCCGCAAACTCCTGCGCGCGGAACCGGCGGCGATCGCGGCGCTGAACGTGAAGAAGAACCTCGTCGGGTCGATCCTGGCCGGCGGGGTGCGGTCGGCGAACGCGCATTACGCGAACATGCTGCTCGCCTTCTATCTCGCCACGGGGCAGGACGCGGCGAACCTCGTCGAGGGCTCGCAGGGCGTGACGATGGCCGAAGCGCGCGGCGACGCTCTGTATTTCTCCGTGTCGCTCCCGAGTCTCGTCGTCGGCACGGTCGGCGCGGGCAAGGATCTTCCGTTCGTGCGCGAGAACCTGCAGGCGCTCGGCTGCCTCGAGACGCGCGAGCCCGGGGCGAACGCCCGGCGGCTCGCGGTCATCGCGGCCGCGACGGTGCTCTGCGGCGAACTGTCGCTGATGGCCGCCCTCGCCAACCCCGGCGAGCTGGTCCGCGTCCACGAGCGCATGGAGCGCGGGCGGTAGACACTTTCGTCTGTCCCACGGCCCTCCGGCATGCTATGTCTGCGGGGATGGACGGGGATCCGACCAACCGGCGGAAGGAAGAGGCGATCGACGTCATCCGCGGGGACGCGGAGGCGGACCGTCACCGGCATCATTTCGACTCGGTCCGCCTGATCCATCGCGCGCTGCCGGAGATCCACCTGCAGGATGTCGACCCCTCGATCGAGTTCCTCGGACGCCGGCTTTCGTTCCCGCTCCTGATTTCGTCGATGACCGGGGGCGATTCCGAACGGCTGCGAACGGTGAACCGGAACCTGGCGACCGCGGCCGAGATGGCGGGCGTGGGCATGGGGGTCGGCTCCCAGCGCGTGATGTTCGAGAACCCGGACGCGGTGGACAGCTTCGAGCTGCGCGCGCTGGCGCCGAACGCGCTTCTGTTTGCGAACCTCGGCGCCGTGCAGCTCAACTGCGGCTACACCGCGGAACACTGTCTCGCGGCGGTGGAGGTGGTGGGGGCGGACGCGCTGATTCTTCACTGCAATCCGCTGCAGGAGGCAATCCAGCCGGAAGGCGACACGTTGTTCGGCGGTCTGGTGTCGCAAATCGCGGCCGTGGTCGAACAACTCCCGGTTCCGGTGGTCATAAAGGAAGTTGGCGCCGGCGTGTCGGCGGCCGATGTCGAGGCGTTGATGCGGGCCGGCGTGCGGATCATCGATGTCGCGGGTTCGGGCGGCACATCCTGGAGCCGGATCGAGGGCCACCGCCGGGCGGCGGCGGGCATCGACGACGGCTTGGGCGCGGCCTTCCAGGATTGGGGCATTCCCACGCCGGATGCGCTGCGCGCCTTGAAGCGGTACCGCGGACGGATCGCGCTGATCGCCTCGGGCGGCATCCGCAGCGGTGTGGACATGGTGAAGGCGATGGTGCTCGGCGCCACGATGGCGGGGATGGCCCAGCCCTTCCTCGAGCCGGCGCTGGAATCGGTGGAACGGGTGGTGGACGTGATTTCACGACTGAAGCGGGAGTTCATGACAGCCATGTGGCTGCTCGGCGTCGACCGGGCGCAGAAGCTCATCGGCAACGATGCGCTGCTGCTCGGCGGCCGGCCGGCGGCGGAGGGCGCATGAACGTCGGCATCGACCGCCTGTCCTTCTTCGCTCCCGCGTACTTCCTTGACCTTCACAAGCTCGCGGCGGTCCGCGGCGTGGACAAGGACAAGTTCGCCCTCGGCCTCGGCCAGGAACGCATGGCCGTGCCGCCGCCGGACGAGGACGTCGTCACCATGGCCGCCAGCGCCGCGCAGCCGATCCTCGACGCCGACGGCGCCGACACCCTCGGCCTGCTGGTCTTCGGAACGGAAACCGGCGTGGATCAGTCCAAGGCGGCCGCCATGTTCGTTCACGGCCTGCTCGAACTGCCGCCCACCTGCCGATGCGTCGAGATGAAGGAGGCCTGTTACGCCGCGACGGCCGGGCTCCAGCTCGCGTGCGCATGGGTTGCCGCCCACCCGGACCAGTCGGCGATCGTGCTCGGTGCGGACATCGCCCGCTACGATTTGCGCAGCCCGGGCGAGCCGACGCAGGGCGCCGGCGCGATCGCGATGCGCATCACGGCGAACCCCCGCCTGCTCGCGATCGATCCGGAACAGGGCGTCCACGCCGAGGATGTGATGGATTTCTGGCGGCCGAACTACCGCGAGGAGGCGCTGGTCGACGGCCAGTACTCGACGCGCGTCTACCTGGCGTCGCTCGTCACCGCCTGGGAGCGCTACCGCGCCGCGAGCGGCCGCGGTCTCGACGCATTCCGGCGCCAGTGCTATCACCTGCCGTTCACGCGGATCGCTGAGAAGGCGCAGGCCCGGCTGCACCGGGCCGCCGGCCTGCCGGCGCCGGGGCCGGAAGACCTGCAGCGTATCGTCGGCGAATCGCTGGGATACAACCGCATCACCGGCAACACCTACGCCGCGTCGCTCTACGAGGGTCTCGCCTGCCTGTTCGACACCTGCGGCGAGGATCTCGGCGGGGCGCGGATCGGTCTCTACAGCTACGGGTCCGGCTGCATGGCGGAGTTCTTCAGCGGCGTCGTGCAACCCGGCTACCGCGACGCGCTCTTCACCGCGCGCCATCGCGCGATGTTCGAGGCGCGGACGGAGCTCGACTACCAGCAATATGAGGATATCTTCCAACTGGCCCTGCCGAAGGACGGCGGCGAGCACGCGTTCGCGCAGTACCGGACGGGTCCGTTCCGCTTCGCCGGCATGAGCCAGCACAAGCGGATCTACGAGGCGCTATGAAGGCCATTGCCCCGGGCAAACTGATTTTGAGCGGCGAGCACGCGGTTGTCTACGGACGACCGGCGATCGCCATGGCCATCGACCGCAGCGCGGTCGCCGAGGTCACGCCCGGGATGGAGGGCGAGGACCGCGTCTCCATCGATCTCAAGGACTTCACCCAGCGGGAATCCTACACGCTGCTGGCGCTGCAGGACTTCAAGGGGCGGGTTCTGAAAAACTACCGGATGTTCCTGAGCGGGGATCTCGGCATCCGCGACGTGCTCCGCAAGCCGGTCGACCTGTTCCAGTACGCCTTCATCATCCTGCTCGACGGACTTCACCTGAAACTGCGGCACGGGCTCGACATCCGCCTCCAGTCGAACATCCCGATGGGCTGCGGACTCGGCTCGTCGGCGGCGACGATCCTCAGCGTCCTGCGCGCCGCCGGCCACTATTTCCGCGTCGAGTTCCGGCCGGACTGGTACTACGAGTACAGCCTTGAGGCGGAACGCATGCAGCATGGCTTCCCCAGCGGCGTGGATTCCTACATCTCCCTGCACGGCGGGTGCGCGCGCTTCCGCGACGGCAAGGCCGAGCGGATCCCGCTGCCGCGCCTGCCGATGACGCTTGTCAACACCGGCACACCGGCCACGACCACCGGCGAGTGTGTCGCCGAGGTGAAGCGGCGGCATGAGCACGACACCGCGCTGTGGGACGAATTCGAGGCGGCCACTCTCCGGCTCGAGAAGGCGCTGTCCACGAACGACACGGAGGAGGCCCTTGCGGCCATCCGCGACAACCATCGCCTCCTCCGGCGGATCGGCGTCGTCCCCGGCCGCGTGTCGGACTTCATCGCCGCCGTCGAGAGCCGCGGCGGCGCCGCCAAGACCTGCGGCGCCGGCGCCGTGGGCGGGGATGCCGGCGGCGTGGTCATGGTGTCCGGCATCCGACCGCCCGCCGACCTGTGCGAGGCGTTCGGCTACTCTCTGGTCTCCGTCCGCGGCGAACCGCTCGGCGTCCGCATCGTGTAACCCCGCGCCGGGACGGACCTGGAGGTCCGCCCCCACGACAGAGCGCACCCCCGGCTCTTGCATTACAGCCATCCGCGCGTACGTTCACGTCGCGAGAAGAGGAAATTGGAAGGAGGCTCGATATGGCGGTCTATTGTCCGGATTGCGGAAATCTGCTCAAGATCGGGGCGCCGGCGGCTGGCGATAAGGACTGCTCCCGGTGTACGCGCCCTCTCGGGGATCCCCGGCATGTAGAGCGGGAGGCGGCGGCGGAGAAGCGTTTCCGGGTGCTGTTTCTGGATTCCGTGCCCCATGCGATCGCCGCCGTTCTCGCGGGGCTCATCCTGCTGACCCTTGCGGCGTGCCTGCTGTTCCCGGTCCAGACCCAGCAGGTACTCGCCACCCTCGGTATCTCCGCGAACGGCGTCGTGCGCGTTTTGGGGATCCCCCTGCAGGGTTTCGAATGGATGATGATCGGCGCGGGCACGGCCGCCATCCTGCTGTTTCTACGGCTCCCGGCCAGCCAAAGGGCCGTGGGCCGCATGTGAACGGCCGGACGCCGCGCAGGGTTCGCGAACCCAGGCGACCTTCTGCACGGAGATGCACTGGACCGGGCAGACCTCCAGGCAGGCGTTGCACCGGATGCAATCGGCCTGGTTGATGAAATAGTCGTGACGCGGCGCGTCGGACGCCAGGCTCCAGTCGCGCTCCTGCCAGCCGGCCAGCCGACCGTCTGGATCGGTGTCGATGCGCTTCACCTTGACGATGCACGCGGGCCGCGGTTTCACTTCGACGCATTGGTCGCAGTAGATGCAGCGGCTCATGTCGATCTCGTACTTGTAGTGGCACAGGTAGCAGCGCTGCGCCTCTGTCCGCGCGGCAGCCTCGTCGAACCCGGTCTCCACCTCGGCGGCCAGCGTGCGCCGCTCCCGCGGGATGGAGGGCATGGGCTGCCGGGGAATGGCATCGAGGTCGCGCGCGCGGGGCTGGGTGCGGCCATCCACGATCCGGGCCGTCTCGGCGATGCGACGTCGGCCCATCAGGCGCGCGTCG
>CAYXFW010000004.1:0-6446 GCA_964464305.1 uncultured Verrucomicrobiota bacterium | reverse complement strand
GCGTCGACCTGCACGGCGATCTCCTTCGCGTGCGCGATGGCCTCGATCAGCGAGGAGGACCCGCGCGCAAAGTCGCCCGCAAGAACCACGTTTCCCGGCAACTTCGCGACTTCCAGCCAGGCGGGATCGGGGGTCTGGCCGGTGGCAAAGAGCACGTGGTCGGCCTCGATCTCGAACTCCGAACCCGCAATGTCCTCGGGCCGGGGCCGACCGGACGCATCCGGCGCACCGGGGCGGGTACGGAGGAACTGGATGCGTTCCACGTGCCCTCCGCGGCCCAGGCAGGCAACTGGGGTGGCCTGGAGAACGAAGGGAATGCCCTCATGCTCGACCTCCTCCCGCTCGCCCGGCGTCACCGTGATCTCCCCGATCGAACGGCGGTAGACCACGGTCACCGACTCCGCGCCGAGCCGCAATGCCACGCGGGCGCAGTCCATCGCCGTGAACCCGCCGCCGATCACCACGACGCGGCGGCCGGAGGCCGTCCGGCCGTGCTCGTTGACCGCCGTGAGAAACGGAAGTCCGGCCTCGACGCCCTCCAGATCGGTGCCCGGAATCCGCGGCATCGTGGGCCGGAACGCCCCCGCCGCCACAATGACCGCGTCGTGCTCCGCGGCCAGCCGCTCAAGCGGAAACCCCGGACCGATTTCGACCCCGCAGCGGATCCCGACCCCCTGAGCCTCGACCTGCCGGATCTCGCGGTCGACGATCTCCCGCGGCAGGCGGAACGGAGGAATTCCGAGCCGGAGCAAGCCTCCCGGCCGCGCGTGCCTCTCGTACACGGTGACCCGGTGGCCCCACAGAACCAACTCCCGGGCGGCAGCCAGTCCGGCCACGCCGGCGCCCACGACCGCAATCTTCCTCCCGGTCGGCGGAAACAGCGTCGGAAGAACGACCGGTCCGGTCTGCTTGAGAAAATCCGCCGCCGATCGTTTGGAGAAGCAGATCGCCACGGACTCCCCGAGGCCTTCCCACCCGTGACGGCAGGGCTTCTCGCAGGGGCGCGAGCACACGCGCCCGAGAACCGCCGGAAAGACATTGTCGGCCAGGTTGATCCGGTACGCCTCCTCGAAATCGCCGCGCGAGATGGCCTCGAGATAGCCGGGGATGTCGGTGTGCGCGGGACATGCCGCCTGACACGGAATATTCCGGGCCAGCCAGTCGAGATCCTTCGGCGTATCCGCCAGACCCTCGCGTTTCGACAGCGCAGTATGCATGACCGCCCGCGGTTCACGCGGACGGGCTCACTATACCGCAACAGGGGGGAAGCGCGAAATCCTAAGCACGAAGCACGAAACAAGCTCCAAGCGCCAAATCCCAAGGCTTAAAACAAGCCCGTGGACCGGGCCCGGTTGTGAGCCTCGTTTCGTGCTTCGGAATCTGTGCTTCGCGCTTCCCGCGCCGCCCTACGGCGCGGGCGGGGGGCTGATGCGGACCAGCGGCTCGTCGTCCGTCGCGCCCGACGGCGCGGAGGGGGCGCCCACGATCTTGCGATAGGCCACGGCGAGGACGCAGTAGTAGAAGGGCATGGTGACGAAGATGCCGACGCCGCACAGGAACGATCCCGCCGATGCCGCCAGGCTTGCGACGATCGCCAGTGCGATGAGAGGCCAGAAGTTGAGCTTGAGCATCTCGAAGCTCTTGACGATCGACGTCCATGCATCCATTCGCTGCTCGACGATAAGGAACAACGAGAACATCGTCGCGCCCATCAGGAATATGGCACCGACAGGAATCAGCGGAATCAGGATGCAGGTCGCGGCAAGAACCAAGTATCCGACAATGCCCACAACCCCCAAAATCAGCATGAGAAGGAAGGCGGGCAGAAAGAACTTCAGTCCGTCGAAGACCTCCCCGACTTGCGGTGCGGGAACGCGCCCGTCCAGAAGCGCCAGAGTCACGATGCAAACGCCGGCATACAACGGCCCCGACATCACGCCCACCGTGAACGACGACAACACGGCGGCAATGAGGTTGACCAGCAAGAGGACGGCGAAGTTCTTCTTGTAGAGATCGAACGCCGCCTGCATCCACCCGCCGAAGTCCACATCGATCTTGCTCATGGAATGTCCTCCGCCCGCGCCGGCATGTGCACCGCCGCGCCTGTCGCGATACTACCCCCCGCCCCCCCGCCCCGCAAGCCGCAGGCACATATCTCCGATCCTCGCCTGCGCGTTTGGGCTGGCAACGCGCGCAAGCCGGGAGCGCGCATGAACACAGCCGCGACAGAGCGCGGCCCTCCAGACACGTCCCATGGGGATACGAGAAGTCGGTCTGGAGGGCGCCGTTCCACCGGCGCCGATGGATAGATCCTCGAAGCAGCATCCGGATCCCCTCGTCGGAGAACAGAGGGACAGGAAAGCAATCCCGTCCACCTCGCCCTTGAGTTTTCGTCCCGGGCGTCCCGGGCAATCCGTCGCCGCCATGGCGAACCGCAGAACCGCAGAATACCCAACCGCAGAATGTCGAAGACGGACCGCCGTCTGTTGTAGCTCGCGCCGTACCCGTTCACAGCAAAGCGGTTCGTGTCCACGTACACGAAGATGTCGCGTACGGGTGCGGGCACGGGGACGGGTACTCGAAATCGGGATTGCTATCGGGATCGATGAGGCCGGTGAAGATCGATTACGATTCCGACCCCGATGCCGGCGAGAAGCCGCCTCACACATCGAGGGCACTCTGCAAGGTGCGGGCCGGGGGATCGAAGTCCGGACTTCGTGATTCTGCGGTTCGGTGTTGGGTATTCTGCTGTTCTGTCCGTGAGGCAGAGCCATCCGAAAGGATAACAGGATGGAACGGATGTCTTGCTCGTCTGCCCATCCGTGGTGTCGGTGTAATCCGCGGTTGCTCTTCCGGCTGTCGGAGTAGTTACGTCACGAGAACCGAGGGACAGGGAAACAATCTCTGTCCCCACCCCGCCTCTTCGCGGCTTTGCGGCTTTGCATGAGCCGGAGTCCCGGGGACATGGAGGCCGTCGCGTGTCAGTCCCCGTCGAGTTCCTGGAGCTTCAGGCCGGCGGATTCCCAGGCCATCATGGCGAGCGGGAGTTCGGCACGGATTTCGCCGAGGCGGCGGCTGACGGAGGCGTAGTCGACCGAGGCGGGATCCCCGAACCGGGCCAGGAGGCCGGCCTGTTCCAGTTCCAGCTCCGCGATGTGCGCCTCGGCCTTCCGCACGGCCTTGAGGAGAGGAAGGCGCATCTTGCGGATCTCCTCCCGCTTGTACGCGCGCTCGCGGCGGCCGGCCTTGCGGTCGGTTCCCTCCGTGGCGCCGGGCGACGGCGTGGCCGGAGCCATGACGGCATCGGCCGCGGTCTTCTCGCGATAATAGTCGTAGCCGCCGGCGTAGGGGGTGACCCCCGGCGGGGTCATGGCGATCACGGTGGTGGCGACGCGCCGGACGAATTCGACGTCGTGGCTGACGAAGCACAGCGTGCCCTCGTACCCGATCAGGGCCCGTTCCAGCGCCTCGCGCGCGGCGATGTCGAGATGCGTCGTCGGCTCGTCGAGCAGGAGGAAGTTCGGCGGATCGGCCAGCAGGCGCGCGAAGGAGAGCCGCATCGTCTCCCCGCCGCTGAGCACGCCCACCTTCTTGTCCACGGCGTCCCCGCTGAAGAAGAACCCGCCCAGCAGGCCGCGCAGGTCGCGCTCCGACCGGCCGGGTGCGGCGGCCTTGACGGTTTCCAGCACGGTGCGGGAGGGGTCGAGGACCTCGGCGAACTCCTGCGATTGGTAGCCCGGCACGACGTTGTGCCCGGTGAACCGGCGGCCTTCGCGCGGGACGAGGCGCCCCGCAAGGAGGCGCAGGAGCGTCGTCTTGCCGAACCCGTTGTAGCCGACGAGCGCGATCTTGTCGCCGCGCATGATGCGCAGATCGATGTGCCGGAGGACCCACCGCTCGCCGTCGTACGTCAGGCCCGCGTCCTCGATCCGCATGACCTCGGCGCCGCAGGGCGGCGGCGGGGCCAGGCGGATCTCGACGCCCCGCGGCGCCGCAATGGCCTCCTCGCCGGGATCCATCCGCTCGAGCATCTTGATGCGGCTCTGCACCTGCGCGGCCTTGCTGGCCTTGAAGCGGAAGCGGTCGACGAACCGTTCGATCTCCTCGCGCCGCTTCGCCGCCGTGGCGCGGCTCGCCTCGAATTGCTCCCAGCGCATCTCGCGCTGCTGCGCGGCAAACGCCTGATTGCCCTCGTAGCGGGTGACGCGGCCGCAGATCACTTCGATCGTGACATTCGTGAGGGTGTTCAGCAGGAACCGGTCGTGGGAGATGAGCAGCAGCGTGCCGGCGAAGTCGCGCAGATGGCGCTGCAGCCACTCGACGGCGGGCAGGTCGAGGTAGTTGGTCGGTTCGTCCAACAGGAGCAGGTCGGGCCGGGCGATCAGGGCGCGGGTCAGCTCCGCGCGCATCTGCCAGCCGCCGCTGAATTCGCTCAGGGGGCGGTGGAGGTCGCCGGGTTGGAAGCCAAGGCCGCCGAGGGCCGCCGCCGCGCGGTTGCGCAGTTCGTACCCGCCTTCGTGTTCGAAGGCGCTTTGCAGCTCGCCGAGACGGCGCAGGTCCCGGACGTGCGCCAGCCCCGCCTCGCCCGCGGACATCCGCGCCTCGATCGTCTCGATCTCGTGCTGCATGCCGCGCACGACCGGAAGGGCGTTCTCGGCGAAGTCGAGAACGGAGAGCCCTTCCGCCGCCTCGATGCCCTTCTGCCTCAGGTGGCCGATCCGTAGCCCCCTTGGAACCTGGATCGAGCCCCCGTCGGGGGTGAGATCGCCGACGATCAGCCGGAACAGCGTCGTCTTCCCGGCCCCGTTGGGCCCGACGATGCCGACCCGCTCGCGGGCGTTGATCCGGAACGACGCATCCCCGAGCACCGGCCGGCCGCCCAGCGCCACCGAGATGTTTTGGAAATCAAGCATCGAGGCATCCTACGTGAGCGCGGCCGCGATCCAAGTTCCAAGTTGCCCGGGGTCCGTGCCGGGGCTCCGTTCGTTTCCATTCTGTCTTGACATGCCGTCGGGGGGAAACGAAACATAAGGTCGTTCGTTATCGGTGGTGGCATGTGGGGGGTACTCAACCCTTGGGAGGAGAAGAAGGACCATGAGCGAGCAATCCAGCCAGTTGCCTTCGTATATCACCAGCGCGACGCCGAACCCGGCCTCGAACCGGGCGCCCTGGTACAAGAACACCGCGCCGACCTATGCCGGCATCTTCCTGTGGTTCGTGTTCTGGCAGGACGCGGCAAACTCGCCGGCTCTGGGCGGCTTGCTTTCGCAGGGCATCGGCTGGGCATTGATCAGTCTCGTGATCTCCGCCGCGATCTGCCACTTCCTGTTCTACTTGGTTCCGGGCATGCTGGGCATGAAGACCGGCCTTCCGCTCTATATCGTCGGCACCTCGACGTTCGGCGCGCAGGGCGGCTTCCTGATGCCCGGCTTCCTGATGGGCGTCCTCCAGTTCGGCTGGCTGGGCGTGAACATCTACTTCTCCTCGCTGATGGTGTCGGCCTTCTTTGGCCTTCCCGCGGACGGCACGGGGGTGAAGGTGGTGATGGTGGTGTGGGGCGTCCTCGCCGCCTTCGTCGGATTGAAAGGCATCCAGTACGTCGCCAAGGTTGCGACCTACCTGCCGCTGATTCCTCTCGTCGTTCTTCTGCTCCTCCTGACCAAGACGATGGGCGGTCTCGGATCCTTTGACCCGCAGAAGTTCGTCGAACTGCACAAGGGAATCGCCCCGACCGCCCCGGCGGCCCTGGGCGCTTTCGGTGTTCTCACGGTCATGATGACCTTTGTGGTTGGTTTCTTCGCGACGGCCGGCGCCGCGGGAGCGGACTTCGGAACGAGCAGCCGCGACAAGAAAGATGTCTCCATGGGCGGCCTCTTCGGCGTGGCCGGGGCGATCATCCTCACCGCCGGCCTGGCCATTCTCATCATCGCCGGCGCCTACGGTGCGGACGCCACAAGCAAGGCCGCCGTGGAAGCGGGCAAGGGAAGCCTGATCCTCCAGGCGCCGGGGCTGATTCCGGTTCTGCTGGGCTCGAAGGCTGGCCTCGTGATGTTCCTGCTGGCGATCGCGGCGTTCCCGCCCGCCTGCTTCTCGTCGTTCATCGCGGCGAACAGCTTCAAGACGACGCTGCCGAAGGTGAACCCGTTCATCTCCGTCGGCATCGGCGCCGCGGTCAGCATCGCGCTGGCGATCACCGGCTGGGCCGGCAAGGCCATCATCGTCTTCCAGATCATCGGCGCCTCGTTCGGTCCCGTCTGCGGCGCAATGCTGGTGGAATACATGCTGAACGGCGGCAAGTGGTCGGGCCCGCGCGCGGGATTCAACCCCGCCGGCTGGATCGCCTGGGCGCTGGGCTTCATCGTCGGCATCCTGCCGATCCTGAACCTCTACCCGGTTCCGGCCGCGCCGGTTGCCGCCTTCGTCGTCGGCGCTGTGGCCTTCTTCGT
>CAYXFW010000003.1:0-25678 GCA_964464305.1 uncultured Verrucomicrobiota bacterium | reverse complement strand
CACCTGGTACTCCTGCACGAAGCCGCCAACGGGTGCGACTTCCGTGATGCCCGCGGCGGATTGCAGGTGATAGCGGACCGTCCAATCCTGCAAGGTCCGCAACTCGTGCAGATCCCAACCCCCTGCCGGCTTCCCATCTGGATCGCGGCCCTCCAGCGTGTACCAGAAGATCTGTCCAAGCGCCGTTGCATACGGCCCGAGCGCCGGCTTCACATCCGCCGGGAGAACGCCGGAGGGCAGCCCATTCAACCGTGCAATGACCCGATTCTGCGAGGCCTCGAACGGCACCTTCTCCTCGAAAATGATGTAGATCATCGAGAACCCGAACATGGAGTAGCTTCGCACCGTCTTCACGCCCGGGATGCCGAGGAGCGAGACGGTCAGCGGATACGTCACCTGGTCGTCCACGTCCTTCGGCGAACGCCCCATCCATTCGCTGAATACGATCTGCTGGGTCTCGCCAATGTCGGGAATGGCATCCACCGCAACCGGACTGCGCGGGATCCCGCCGAGGTTCCAGTCGAACGGCGCAACCATGGCGCCCCACGCGATCACGAAGAGCACGATCAAGGCGACGACCAGCTTCTGCTCCAGGCAGAACCGTATCACCCTGTCCAGGAATGAGGGGCTCTTGCCGGGAGTCGGGAAGGGAGAGGGCGCCTCACTCATGGGCGTGACCTCCCTCGGCCGGGGCGCTCGAAGCGGACGGAATCGTCTCGATCACTTCGCCGCAGGTCGGCATGGCTTTGCCAAAGTAGGGGTTGCGGACCGCCTTGTCCTTCTGCAGCCAGGTGGCGCCCCGGTTGTCGAATGCCATGGAACAGCGAAGGTCATAGACCGGTTCGGATCGGACTGGGCCGAACGTCTTGACGGCACGGGCCATCTCGGACGACAGCGAAGCGAAGGCGACACGGAAGGCCTCGATGTCCTTCGCCGCCACCACCCTGTCCGCGGACAGGTTCAAGGCGTTGAGCGATTGCATCCAGCGCTCATGGGTTTCGCCGGCGAGGAGGGACATGTCCACCGCGGCCAAGCTCTGCCTGGCGTTGGCGGCGCTCGCCCGGGAGGATTCCAGATCGTCTTTGGCCAAGGCATCGGCCATAGCCAGAACGTTGTCCAAGACACCGCCAAGTTGTTTCCTGAACGCCTCCGGCGCAGCGACCTTGGAGGGGCTCGTCGCTTTCGTCGCAGGCCGAGGCGCGGGCGGGGCTTCGCCGTGCGGGTGCCCGACCGGCACGGATCCGCCCTCGGGGGCCATCATGCTCGGCTTGCCTTGGATTTGCAGCGAACTGTCGATCTTGAAGTTCCCGCTGATGACGACCTGCTCGCCTTCCTGCAACCCCGCCCGCACCAGAAAGTAGTCTCCCGCCCGGGGTCCAAGGACCACCTCCCGCCCTTCATAGGCGCCTTGCTTGTCCGGCAGGGCCACATAGACCACGGCCCGTTTGCCTGTGACAAGAGGCGCGGATGCCGGTATGACCAATGGCGGAACGCCCGTTGCCTCATCCGCCGCGGCATAGCCCAGATCCTCAGCGCGTACTAGAGGCATGCCGCAGACGTCGCACGTACCCGGCCCGTCCTTGACGATCTCCGGATGCATGGGACTGATCCACTTGCCCCGGAGATCGCTCCGCAGCACCTTGCCGTCCCCGGCTACGGCGGCGCGGACCACCGCGCGGACGAACATCCCCGGTTTCAGCCTGCCATCGGCGTTTGCGACATTCACTCGCACCTTCACCGTGCGGGTCATCGGGTCGAGAAGCGGGGCAATGAAGGCGATCGTGCCATTGAATGTCTCGCCCGGATACGCTTCGGCTTGGAAGGCGACCTCCTGGGCGTAGCGCAACCACGCGAGATCCGATTCATAGGCGTCCAGTTGCACCCACACGCGCGTCAGGTCCGCCACGGTGAAGATGCGCATTCCGGTCTCCACGTACAGGCCTTCCCGCGCTTCCTTCTCCACGACGATGCCGCCGATAGGCGAGTAGAACGTGACATGATCGCGCACCTGGCCGCTGCGTTCGATCTCGGCAATCTGCTCGGCGGTCAGGCCCCAGAGCCGCAGGCGTTCCCGGGTTGCGTGGAGCAACGATGCGGAAGCGGCCACGCCGCCCGTTGCCTTCATGGCCTGCAAGAGTTCCTGCTGGGCCGAAACCAACTCGGGGCTGTACATGTCCGCCAGGTGGTCTCCGATTTTTACGGGCATGCCGGCGAAGTTTGCGTACAACCGGTCGATTCGACCGGCAACGCGGGGCGCGATGTAGGCCAGGCGGGTCTCGTCGAACTGCACTTTGCCGACCATGCGAATCTCGACCGCAACGGAACGGCGTTCCACGGGCGACACCGCAACTTCCGCCAGTTTACGGGCCGCAGGCGACAGCGTCACCCGGCGCGGCGGGTCCGTTTCCGCGGCGGAATCCGTCGCCGCGGGAATCAGGTCCATGCCGCAGATTGGGCATTTCCCTGGCCTGGGCTGCCGGATCTGCGGATGCATCGAGCATGTCCAGATTCCCGCCTTGGCCGCAGGTTGAAACCCGCTCGTCTCCGCAGGGTCCATCCGGACCTGCTGCGGCGCGCACCCTCTTCCGATCCCGAGGCCGGCAACCAGCGCGACTCCCGCCGCAATGACGATTCTATTCTTCATATGACTCTCTCATTCCGTCTTCGCGGCAGCCGGTCCGTGTCCCGGATCGAGCCCCATCACTCGCTCCAACCGGGCTGCCTGCATGCCGATGGCGCCTTCCGCCATGGCGGCCATGATCTTTGCGTCGAGTAGAAATCGTTCGCTTTCGAGCAGATCCATGAAGTCCACCTTGCCGGTGCGATAGCCGGCGTCGCTGGCGTTGAGGCGGGCTTCCGCCTGGGGGATGAGTTCGGTGCGATACAGCTCCAGTGTGCGACGGGCGGTCTTGAGATGGAAGGAAGCGTCCCGCGCGTCGAGAGCGCCTTGCCGTTGTGCGGCCTCGCGCGCCGCCTGGCTGGATGCCCGCATTTTCTCCGCCTCCCGAACGCCGGCCCGGATTTTCGACCGCCACACCGGCAGGTCCACGCTGACGGTGAACATGACCATGTCGTCGCTCGCCCCGAGGTTGCGGTATTCCAAACCGAGCTTGTAGTCCGGCACGAATTCCTTCGCCATCAGCTTCCGCTCCAGCTCGTACCGCTCGACCTGTGCCTGTGCCGCAAGGACTTCCGGGAGATTCGTCGCCGCAATCGCGAACAGCGCCGCGTCATTGCCGCCAAACCCGGTTTCCGGCGGGGTCATGGCCGCGTTCAGCGGAGTGTCCGCTCTGCGGTTAAGAAGTGTGTTCAATGTCGCCGCGAGCCGGTTCTCCCGGGTCTCGAAATCCAGGAGCTTCTGTCTCAGCATCGTAATCTCCGACTGCGCCTTGAGCACGTCCACCTGTGCGCGTTCGCCCGCGGCGTACATGGTCTCCGCCACTTTCTCCATGCGCCGTATGACGCCTTCCTCTTCCCGTGTGATCGCGAGGACCCGTTGCACGGCCGCCAGGTCGGAGTAGCTCTCCTTGACCTTCATCACCACGTCCCGGACCATGGCTTCCAACTCACGCTCCATGACCTCGGCGTCCTTGACGGCGATGCCTTCACGGAGTCCTCGCTTGCCAAACCAGGGGAACTCCTGCTGCACCATGAACCGCCTTTCGCCCGTGTCGGGCCAGGCGCCCCCGCTGGCCAGGTCCATGCCGCTGTAGCCTGCCATCGGGTTGGGCAGCGCCCCGGCCTGGGCGGGCCGCTCCCGCATCGCCTCCCATTGAGCGCGCAAACTCTTGAGCCCGGCATTCTCGCGGACCGCCAGGTCCACGGCCGCGACAAGCGGGAGATCGGCGCCGACCGCCGACGCTTGGGATCGCGCGACGCCGATCCCCGCGAGCAGTGCGAGAAGGGTGCAGAGGGGCCGCGCGACCCGGGTGCGGCCGAACCCTCCCATCCTGTCGTCGTCCGGTTGCTGCTTCATGAATATCCCCCCATGGCGAGGCCCGCCCGCGGGACGGCGTCCGATCGGCGCCTGCGCGAGCGAAGCCCGGCGATCCTACCTCGGGTCGGAATCCGCCTTCGCGCCCGGGCGATGGCCGCCATGGGAGTGGCCCGACCCCGTCTCCGGCGCGGGTTTCTTCGCGGGATCGGCCGCCGGCGTTTTGTCCAAGACAATCCCGGCCTTCTCCATCCTGGCCACAATCGACGCGGAACCGGCCTTGAACGCGGGCACGCAGGCCTGGCAACAGAAATACACGCGCTTGCCTTCGTAATCGGCAAAGACCGCCTTGTCGATCTTATCGCCGGTCACAGGGCACACGGCCTGCGCCTTGTCCAAGGTCCGCTTCTGCGCCGGGGGCTCGACGCCTGCGGCGGCCAACCCCAACCCCGAGATCAGCAGGCTTCCGACGATGCCAGCCGCAATGACCGATGTTCTCATGTTCATTACTCGCGCCTTTCGGTTTGACCGCCTGTTCGCGTCTTTGGTCCTGTCACTTGATCGTCGCCGGCTTCGCTTCCATATTGCATTCGCCGCCGAAACAACGCGTCACAAGCGCGTCGTACCGCAGGCGCTGGCCGGCATCCAGCAGGCCGCGCACGGTCTGAATATGCTCCCACGTAAGGTTCTCGCTTGCCACGTATTCCCGGCCCATGGCGGCGATCAGCTCGCGCGCGTCGCCGCCAGCGTCCAGGCTCCCTGCGAGCCGCCCCCGGAAGTCGCAGTGCCGAGCGCAGCATTCGGACAACTTCGCTCCAAACGCTTCCTGGTGACTGCGCAGAGCATTCGACTGCTCAGGGCTGAGCCCGAGTTCGCGGGCCAGAAACGCCGTGTCCGACAGGCGATCCAGCGGAACGACCCCGCGGTCGCAGAGAACCCGGTGGGCCGCGACAGCGGACAACGCCGCGGTCGCAACGATGCCCAGTAGCACAAGGATCGCCCGGATCTTCATCGCGCCGCTCCCGAGGCCATGGCAAGGTAGGCACCCGCGAGCGTCTGCCCGTTCAGTGCTGGCGCAACGGACGCCAGGGGATCGGCCCGGGGCCTCGCCATGAGCGCATCGGTTCCCAAACCCGTCAGGATACACACCATCGCGGCCATGGCAGCAACGTGCGCCGGTTCCAGCCCCAGCCAGTTGCCCAACGACAGCCAGCCCGGCCATCGTGCGGACGCGGGCTCCGGATGGACCGCGAGACGCCGCCAGACGGCGTCCTCAAAGCCGGGTCCGGGCGCCCGTCCCCGCCACTGCCGCAAAACGGCCGACAACCGCCGGTCTTCCTCATCGAACCCGTTCATCGTTTTCACCGCGCATCCTCCGCCGCCCATACCTTCCACCCAGTGTAACGCCGCCGCTTCAAGAATCCCTCGCAATTTCGTCGCCCGACGTCACAGGAGGTCTTTCAGCCGAAGCCTCAAGAACTTGCGCGCCCTGTAGAGTCGTAATTCGACGGATTTGACGGATGTCTTCATGACGGCGGCGATCGCCGCATGGGGCAGGCCCTCATACTCTGCAAGAAGCACCGCGGCTCGCTGGTCCTCCGGCAGAGCCGCAACCGCGGCGGCAATTTGGGCCCCGGTTTCCCCCGCGACCATGGACTCCGGAGCGGTTGGTGCGACGGCGGCCCGATCGTCTCCGTTCTCTCCATCGGAGAGCGGCCCCGTCGGCCTGCGCCGTCTGCTCCTCAGGTGGTCGAGAGCCGCGTTGCGGGCGACCTGAAACAGCCATGTGGAGAATTCGCCACGGCCCTGGCGCACTCGCCCCCCGGCAATCGCCCTGTATGCGCGGACAAACACATCCTGGGCCACGTCCTCCGCCCCCATATCGTCACCCGTCAGGCGGAACACGAAACTCGTCACCGGACGCTTGTACCTCTCCATCAGGTCATCGAAGGCCCGGTCGTCGCCCGCCTGAATGCGCCGGACGCGGTCCCAGTCTGGAGAGTCCGTTTGCATGGATGTCCGGGAGTCGTCCGGCCCTCACCCCCTTGACGGGACGCGACCGCCCGACAGGCTACCGCATCTCGCGCCGAAAGACATACATGATCTCCCTGATCTTCGGGTCGATCTCGCCGCGCTTCCGGCTGCGCATGGCGTGGGCGACGCAGTGCTCCACGTGGCGCTGGAACACGCCGCGGGACACCGAGGCCAGCGCGGCGCGCGCGGCCCGGATCTGCGTCAGGATGTCGATGCAATATACGCCGGATTCGATCATCCGCCGAATACCGCGGATCTGTCCCTCGATGCGCGCCAGGCGCGGGAGCGCGTCGGCGTGCTTCGAATGCCGGCGTTGGGCGATTTGGATCTTTGTCATGGCCTGTCGGTACCGGCAATATACCCCCGGGGGGTATACGGCGCAAGACGGGGCGGTTGTCTTGCGGATGCGGCGTGGCGTAGGATGGCGGCCGTGGCGGGATCGAACCGCCGCGGGCGGGAGGCGGCATGACGCGAAATGGGGTTGGGATTCTGGCCGGTTGGCTCGTGGCAGCCGCCGGCGTTGCGGCGGATCCGGCGCCGATGCCGGACACCACGGGCTGGGAGACGCATCTCCTCTTCGCTGCAGGGCTGTCGAACCGGATCGAGACGGCCGAGGCGACGATCACCACGGCGCCCGCCGGCGGACCCGGCGGATCGCCGGCCCTGCACTGGCATGTGGACGTCGACCATCTGGCCGGCGAACCGAAATACCCGGTCGGCTGGCCCCGGATCGCCCGTTCGATGAAGGATCCCGCGGACTGCGACTGGTCGGGCTGGGATTATTTGCGGTTGCGCATCCGGGCGGAGACCTCGCGGCCCGCTCTTCCGTCCGGTCCCGTGTCGCTGTCGCTGCGGGCGCCGGACAAGGCGCGCTCCTACAGCCGGTCCCTGGATGAAGTGAAGAAGGGCGAATGGGTGAGCATCCTCATTCCGCTTCACAAGATTTCCAATCATGCCGACGTGCGCTCGATGACCCTGTCGATCGCCGACGCCAATTACAGCCACAAGGACCGGCTCGATGTCTTCATCGCCGATGTCGCGCTGGTGCGGCCCAGAACCCCCGTTCTCCAGGAGTTCGCCCCGGAGGGATCGGTGATCTGGACGGATGCCCGCCGGCTGCCCATCCGCTTCCGGCTGCTCGGCGTCCCGTCCGGCGGGTCGAGCCGCGTCCGGTTCGAGGTGCGCGACGGCGAGACCGTGCTGGGGACCGATTCGTTCCGCGGCGGCCGCGGCATGCACCGGGCCGTGGTCAACCTGCCCGTTTTGAAGCCGGGCGTATGCACCGTCCATGCGCTCTCCGACGCCGGCGCCTCCATCGCCGCCGCACCCCTGACGGTCGTGGAATCCCCATGGCCTTGAACCGCCCCCCGAGGAAGATGTCACCGGAAGGAGCCTCCCGCATGAATCCCCGCACCCCCCTGCTCGTTTTTCTGATCGCCGGCTGCGCGGCCGCCGCCGGTGCCGCGCCGCAGATGTACGACATGGGCACCGCGAAGTCGGCCCTCGAGCCCGGCTTCGTCCGCATCACGCCGGAGACGGTCGCCACCGGCGGCGCGGCCTACGGCTGGACGTCGCGCGAAGGGCTCCGGGGCCAGGCCCGCGCGTACACGAACTACACCGCCGACGCGAGCCGGGGCACGGACAGCCCGCCACCGATCTGGACGACGCCGCTGACGGAGGATTCGATCCTCGGCACCCGGGAGAGCTCGTTCGTCCTGCCGCCGCCCCCGGGCGGAGGCTGGCTGGCGGTCGTGTGCGGAACCAGCGACGACGCCCGGAGTCAGTACTTCGACTTCACCGTGCGCGTTGGCGATGCGGAACAGCGGGTCCGCTGCGAGGGTGGCCGCCAGTTCCGCGTCCTGCGGTTCCCCATCCCCGGCGGGACGGGACCGCTGGCCGTCCGCTTCACGCCCCGGAGCGTCTGGGCGGTCAACGCGATCCTGACGTGGACCGCGGCGGAGACGGCGCAGGTCGAGAAGGACGTTCTCCGGCGGTTCTCGAACGAGCCCGGCGCCTGGGCCCCGGCGGAGGAATGGGCGCAGTGGAAGGAGGATCCGGAGCCGGATCCCGGCCCGATGCCGACGCCGGCCGAGGCGGACCGCGGGCGGGGCTTCCTCGTCTTCGCGCGGCACTACCTCGAATGCGTGTATCCGCACGACTCGCCGAAGCCGGACGAGCTTGCGCCGCGGCTCCGGATCTTCGCGACACCGGGGGAGTACGAGCCGTTCACGTTCACCGTCCGCCCCCTGCGCGACCTGGCCGCGGCGCGGGTGAGCGTTCGCGACCTCGGTCCCGTGACGGCGCGCGACATCGACGTCCGCCATGTGCGCTTCATGCGCGCCCGGCCGAACTACAGCACGATGCATCGGTGGCTGACGGTGCCGGATGTGCTGGAGCGATTCGAAACGCTCGACCTCCCCGGCGGGGAGAATGCCCGGTTCTGGATCACGGTGCGCGTCCCCGACGACGCCCCCGCAGGCGTGCACACCGGCGCCGTCGTCTTCTCCTGCTCCGGCGGCCGGGCGGAGATCCCGGTGACCCTCCGGATCCTCCCCTTCCGCCTCCGGGAGGACCCGGACAAGCTGTTCGGCATCTACTACGAACACCCCCTCGACCGCGCCCGCAGCGCGACGGACGAGGTGTCCCGCGCGTACTTCCGCGTCCGCGCCGAGAAGGAACACCTGGACATGGTCGCACACGGCACGCGCAACCTGACGCTGTCCTGCTACAGCCCGCCCGCCGACGCACAGGGGAACTTCAAGGTCGATTGGGACACCCTGCAGGCCGAGTTCGATCTGTGGCGCCGCCATGGTTTCCGCGGCCCGGCGGTCATGCATATCAACGCCGGCGGCGTCTACACCAAGCACACCGGGGAGCGCTTCGGTTCGCACATGAAGGGCGTCAAGGATCCGCCCGAGTCCTTCTCCCGCGAGATGACCGTGATGGTGCGCGCGATCGAGGCCGAGCGCGTGCGGCGCGGCATGCCGGAGTTCCTCTACTATCCCATCGACGAGCCGTCGACCGATCCGGCCTCCGTCCGCTTCATGGTCGCCGTGCTCAAGGCCTGCAAGGACGCCGGCGTGCGGACCTACGTCACCGCCGACCGCGCCCACGAGGCCTTTGCACCGCTGGCGCCGTTTGTGGATATCTGGTGCATGCAGCCCTACTCGCTCGACCGCGAGACCGTGCGGCGCGAGGCGGCGAAGGGCGTCGAGACCTGGTGCTATCCCAACCACATCTCCGGCGAGAACAACCGCACGCCCGTCGCCGGCGCGCGGATGACGTACGGCTTCGGCTTCTGGCGCTCCGGGTATCGCGCGCTCATCCCCTGGATCTATTCGTCGTCCGGCGGCGATCCGATGAACTACCTCGACGGCGGATACCAGGACTTCCTCAACCGCCACGAGCCCGACGGAGCCCCCGTGCCGGTGGCGATGTGGGAGGCCATGCGCGAGGGATACGACGACTACCGCTACCTGCACACCCTCGAGCGCGCCCTCGACGAGGCGAAGGGCAGTTGGCGGCGGTCCGTGCGCAGGGCTGCCGCCGAGGCCGCGAAAGAACTCGCCGCCGTCGAGGCCGCCATCCGCGTCCAGCCGAAATACAAGCACGACGACCTCTGGTCGCCCGCAGAGTTCGACGTCCACCGCTGGCGGATTGCCCGCCAGATCCTGGCGATGCATGCCGCGCTCGGAGGGGATCCGGACCGCGACGCGAAGCCCGCGCGGGAATGAGCGGGGAGGACCGGAGAAGGATGAGGGATGAAACCTGAAACCTGAAAGTCGGTGAGCGGATACATGGGGGACGGCTCCCCGGACCGCAACCCAACGCTCTCCGACCTTCCTCTTTCTTCCTTGGAACTTCCCACTTCTTTGGAGTTTCCCTGCTTCCGGATCGATGAACACGAGTTCCCGCCCATCAACGTCAACTGCATCGATCCGGCTTGGCCGAGGATTTGGGCCCTGACCTTCGTCTTGCCGTGGAGGTGGGGACCGTGCCACACTCCGCGCCCTTCATCCCTTTTGGAGTCTTGCATGAATCGACGATCGAACTTGGGAACGATGTTGGCGGCGGCTCTCCTGACCTGCGCCGGGGCACGCGGTGCGGATATCGCGACGGACGACGGCCTGCATGGGCTGGCCGCGCGGCAGCGTCAACTGGCCAGCGCGCTCGACGGCGCCCGGACCGACGCCCAGCGCCAGATCCTGCGCGTCGAGCTGGGGCCCGTGAACCACGCCCTCCTCCTCGATCCGCATTCGGCCGTGGGGAAGACCGCCTACACCGTGAAGAGCGGCGACTCGCTGGCCCGCATCGCCAAGCAGCACAGCGTCACCGTCGAACTCCTGCGCGCATGCAACGGCATGGCCCGCGATGTCATCTCCGCCGGACAGACGCTGATGGTTCCCACCGGGACGGTTTCGCTGCTCGTCGACAAGTCCGACAACGTGTTGACCGTATTCCGCAACGGACAGTTCTTCCGCGAGTACCGCGTGGCCACCGGCCGCGAGAACCGCACGCCGGTCGGCGAGTTCACCATCACCGACCGCGTCGAGAAGCCGACCTGGTGGCGGCCGTCCGACAACAAGCCCATTCCCTACGGCGATCCCGAGCACGAGCTCGGGACGCACTGGCTCGCGTGGAGCATCCGCGGCTTCGGCATCCATGGCACCAGCAAACCCGAGAGCATCGGCACGCAGGCCAGCCTCGGGTGCGTCCGCATGCGTAACGAGGAAGTCGCCCAGCTTTTCGCCCTCGCCCCCTCCGGCACGAAGGTCACTGTGCAGGACTGAGAGGAAAGCTATGAGTGATGAATGATGAGTGATGAGTGACAGGCTTCGTCTGCTCCTCACTTATCACTCATCACTCATAGCTCTCCGTCCGCTCCTCACTCATCACTTATCGCTCATCGTTCATAGCTCATAGCTCTCGTTGTTCTATTCCACCGTGATCGGGACGCGGTCGGAGCGGCCGGAGGCATCGGCACAGACGAGAATGTGCCGGCCGGCTTCGAGCGGCCAGAGCAGCGGCTCGCCGGGGGCGACGGAAGCGAGCGGACGGTCGTCGACAAACCACCAGAGACGTTCGCCCGACTCCGCCGCGGCGGCGAGCGGGATCCGTTCCGACGGGCCGCCGAGCCGCCGGTAGACCGAGCCGGCGACCGGCGAGACAATCCGCACCGGATTGCACGGCGCGGCCCCGGCATGGGCCGCGCGCGCGGCGACCACACGGCTGCGATCGAGAAAGGCCTGGACCTCCGGCGGCCAGACCTCGCGCACCCGGCTGTGGATCGCGCCACCCGGCCCGGTCACGGTCGTGCGGCGGTGCACGCCGCAAACCTCATGCCGGGTCACGCCGGGCACGGTCCAGTCGACAACTGTCGCGCCGCAGGATGCGCCGGGCGGCATGCCGCTGACCGCGCACACCCGCCGCTCCGCCACGCCCGCGGGCCGCGCGAACCACGGACCGTCGTTCGCCGGATACAGGCCGCGGAAAATCTCCCAGACCACCGGCACGGCCGACTTGGTGCCGACGAGTTGCGGCGCGCCACGGCCGTCGGGACGTCCGCACCACACGCCGATCGCGTACTCCGGGTTGATCGCGACGGCCCACGCGTCGCGGAAGCCGGACGAGGTGCCGGTCTTCCACGCCATCCGCGGCAGCCGCGCGTCGGCCGTGTGGCGGACGGTGTCGACGGACCGCTCCTCGCCGCCGAGCATGTCCGCCACAATCCATGCGGCCTCGGCGGACATCACGCGGCGCGGTGTGCCCGGCGGCGACACCTCGAACCAGCGGCACGGCCGCCATTCGCCGCCGCGCGCGATCGCGGCGTAGGCGTTGGCGAGGTCGAGCAGCGTCACCGACCCGTTGCCCAGCACAAGCCCGAGACCGTAGTGCGCGGCGTCGCGGTCGAGCGTGTCGAGGCCCGCGGTTCGAAGCGTGCGAAGTAGCGGCTCGACTCCCGTTTCCGCCGCCACGCCCAGCGCAGGCAGGTTGAGCGAGAGCACGAGCGCATCGCGCGCGGACACGAGACCGAGCCATTCGTTGTCGAAGTTGCGCGGGTCGAGCCCGGCATACGAGCGGGGCACGTCGGCCAGCACGCGGCCGGGCGTCAGGCGGCCCTGGTCGATCGCCAGGGCGAAGGCAAAGGGCTTGAGCGTGGAACCGGCCGATCTCGGCGACGCCGCGCCGTTGACCTGCCCCGCGTTCTCCGCATCGCGGTAGTCCGGCGAACCGGCGAGCGCGCGCACGGCGCCGGTGCGGACCTCGATGACCACCGCGGCGGCGCCGTGGATGCCGGCGGCGGCGAGCGGCGCGGCATGACGGCGCAGGGCCTCCTCGACGGCGCGCTGCAGTCCCGGATCGAGCGTCGTCCGCTGCATCCCCCCGCCCGGGGCGGCAGCGAACGCGAGCTCGGCGAAATGCGGCGCGCGGAAGGGATAGGTGACGGGACGGATGGCCAGCGGCTGCGCGAGCGCGGCGGCGCGCTGGGTTTCGTCGATGACGCCGCAAACGACCATGCGGTCGAGCACATGCGCCTGCCGCCGCCGCGCGCGGTCTGGATGGCGGTCAGGGCGCAGGCGCGTCGGCGACTGCGGCAGGCCGGCCAGCAGCGCGGCCTCCGCGAGACTCAGGTCGTGCGCGGACTTGCCGAAGTAGCGGCGGCTTGCGGATTCGACGCCCACCGCATTACCGCCGAACGGGGCGCGGTTGAGGTACTGCGCGAGAATCTCGTCCTTCCCGATACGTCGCTCCATCTGCAGCGCGCGAAAAGTCTCGACGAGCTTCGTCGCGAGCGTACGCGGCCGCGGCTCGACGAGGCGGATCACCTGCGTCGAGATTGTCGAGGCGCCGGAGCGAACCCGTCCGTGGCGCAGGTTGTCGCCCGCGGCCCGCAGAATCGCGATCGGATCGACCCCCGGGTGCGACCGGAAGCGGCGGTCCTCGACCGCAACGATCGCCTTGCAGATCCAGTCCTCCGCCCCCGGCTCGTACTGCGGCCTGCAATCCGCGTCGTCCGTCCCCAGCCTCACCCGCAGCGCCCGCCCCTCCCGGTCGAGCAGCACGGTTGCCTCGGGATACACCGCCAGTTTCGCCACCGGAAACGGGAAGGCGACCCATGCGGTCGCGAACGCCAGCATCGGCGCGGCGATCCCACCCACCCGCAGAATGCGGCGCCGTGTGCGAGCGCTGCTGCCGTTGGGTTCGGTCTTCACTCGGGTCTCATTCCGGTTGTCGCGCCCTCGGTGTGGCGGATTCGATCTCGGCGGGGGTTGGCATGCGGGCGGCGGCCTCGGGGCGAAGGAGGTCGGCGACGGCGGGGAACGGGAGGATGACTTCGATGACGCCGGCGGCGTAGGGGGCGATCTCGTATTCGTTGAACGTAAAGCCGACGCCGCGAAGGTCGACGAAGAAGTTGGAAGGCGCGACCTTCGCCTCGTCGAACAGCCCGGCTTCCGCATTCGTCGCGGTCGGAGGGAGGCCGCGCTTCGCGAGAATCGCAGCACGGACGCGCCGCGCGAGTTCGGAGTGTTTCTCCGGCGGGACGAAGTCCGCCACGTCGAGCCGCCGGCCTGTGAACAAGTCGAAGACGAGATGCCGGATGGAGTGGGCCGGATGGGCGCCGCCCGTGTCCCACTCCCGCTTGATCGTCACCGAGAGCAGTTTCCCGACCCGCGACACCATGTCGACCTTGCGGAAGTCGCTCCAGATGGCTGCGCTGTCCGGGAACTCTCCCTTGAACGCCCGAAACCGCGCGTGGAAGCGGTCGGCGAGCTCGCGGGTCGCAGCGACCACATCGGTGGGAGCCGCGGTGGGCGGCGCCCAGCCTTCGCGGTCTTCCTCCGCCCATGCCGCCCACATCTCGCGCCGCACGGACGCCAGCGCCTCGGGTGGCTCGCCCTTCAGGGGCCACATCATGCGGTACTCGATCTTCGCAACTCCGGCGTTGGGCAGGGCACGCTGGACGTGCTCCATCGGCCGAAAACCGTTGGCCGCGCCAAGCTCGCCCGCACTGGCCGCCGCGCCCAAAAGACAATGGCAAATCGCCAATCGCCAAGGGCCAGGTTTCAAGTTCCAAGTTCCAAGTTTCAAGTTCACCACCACGCGGCCACACGTCTCCTTCATGGCTTCACCTCGATCTCACCCCGCCCGTGCGTGCTGCGAATGGACGGGTCGTACATGGCCTCGGCGCGGAGCGGCGGGACGACATAGCGGCCGGGGGTCACGGCGCGCACGGCGTAGTGCCAGGTCTGCGGCGCGCCGGCCGTGCCGGTCACCGGGTGCGGGAAGAGGATCATCCGGTCGTCGCGCGCGTCGTGATGAATCAGCCAGTTCTTCCGGTCCCGCAGCCAGGGCATCTGGTTGCTCGTTTCCAGGATCGGGTTCTCCACCTCGAATCCCGCGGGCAGGAGGTCCTCGATGACTGTGTTGTCGAGCGGGGCGAGGGCGGGGTCGACGTCGATCTCGAGCCGGACGACGACCAGATCGCCCTGCCGGAACGTCGTCCCCTCCCACGGCTGGCCGTTGGGCTTGAGGAACGTCCGCCGCACCCGCAGCCCGCGGTCCTCCTCAATCCCCGCCCCGACGGCAGGCACGCCAGAGACCGTCGCGCCGAAGTAGCAGCGTCCCGGACCTTCGTTCTCGATGCGCACCCAGCGCGCCTTCCCCGGCGCCCCGGGCGTCCAGCGCGCGGTCTTCTCCGCCGTCGCCGGCACGGCAGCTCCTGCGCTCGGATGGATCGCCGCCCGGAAGGGCTCGGTCTCGCGCGGCTGCGCGGCCGCGGCGCGCCCGAGGGCGAGCAGCGCGGCGGCGTTCTCCTGCGTCGTCGCCCAGCGGCCGTCGTGCCGTGCATCCATCAACTGCCGGGCCAGCGCCACGGCCTCGGGCGCCGCCGGGTCGAGCTCCGTCCATGCCGCCAACGCCAGCGCCGCATCGCGTACGCGGCTGTTGAAGCAGCCGCCCGTGCGCCGGACCTCCGCGCCGCCGGCGGGCTCGATCCCGCGCAGCAGCGGGGCCGCGTCGCGCGGACGGCCGCCGTGGATCAGCGCCGCCGCGAGGTGGGCGCGCGCGGCGGGACGGAGGCGCGCCGCCTGTTCGAGCAGGCGCGCGGTCCAGCCGGACTCGGCCTTGCCGGAGCGGGCGAGCACGTCGCAGATGTAGGCACGCAGCTCCTGGTCGTCCTGCCACGCAACATTCCCCGGGTCGGCATCCGTCGGCCCCGCCGCCTCAAGGCGCGTTCGCATCCAGTCCAGCGCGGCCTCGATCCGGTCGTCCGGCACGGCATGGCGGGCGCGGCGGGCCTCGACGAGGAAATGAACCGCGTAAACGGACGTCCACTCGCCGGCCTGACCGGAGTTCGGCCAGACCTGGAATCTGCCGTCGCCCATCTGCATGGACAGGACGCGCTCGATGCCCGCGCGGAGGAACTCGTCCGCGTCCCCCTTGCCCATCGCGCCCGGATGGGCCGCGTTGACGAGGTCGGAGAGCACGAGCAGCGGGAACGACGCGCTCACGGTCTGCTCGAGGCAGCCGTACGGATAGCGCAGCAGGTAGTCGAGACCACCTGTCAGCCCGATCTCCGGCCGCACGGAGGCCCACAGCTCGAAGTCGAGCGACTCGGGCACCCATCCGGCGGGCGCCTCGATGCGCGTCTCGCGACCCGCCGCAACGGCGCCCACAAGGGTCCGCGACTCTCGCGGCGCGGCGGGGCGCACCGCCAGCTCGAGGGTCTCAGCGTACCGCTCCTCGCCGGCCGTCACCTCGATCGCACACAACGCCTTGCCGGGCGCGGCGCCCGCGGTCAGCGGAATCGTCACGGCGCCGTTGGCGCCCACGGCGAGCGTCAGCGACGTATCGCCCCTGCCGGCCAACAGCGGCCCCTGCGTCGTCACGCGCACCCGCGCCGTGATGTTCGCATCGGTCTCGTTGAAGACGTGGACGCCCATGTCGCAGCGGTCGCCGGGCGCAAGGAAGCGCGGCAGCCCTGCCTGCACCACCAGCGGGCGCTTCACCGTCACCGCACCGGCCGCCGACCCCGCGCGGGTGCGGTCGAACGCCACCGCCATCAGCCGCAGCCGCCCCGTGAACTCGGGCACGTCGAACGTGACCGTGGCCGCACCGTTGCTGTCCGTCCGCAACCCGGATGCCCACAGCGCGACCGGACGGAAGCGCGAGGCGCGGATCGGGTTGAGCCGGCGCCGGAGCGCGGCGCCCTCGCCGCCCGCGGTGTGCGAGGCGCCCGCCGCGTCGTCCGAGACCAGCGGCATCAGATCGCGGAAGAGATCGAACATCTCCACGGCGAGCGCGCGCCGGCCGAGGAAGAACGCCGGCGGATCGGGCGTTTCGAAGTCTGTCAGGCGGCAGATGCCCTCATCCACCGCCGCCACGATCACGGCGGCGGACGCGGGAGCGCCGGCCTCGTCGCGAACGGAGAGCTTCGCCGTCAGCCGCGTGCCGGGGCGGATCGTCTCCGGCGACTCGACGCCGACCTTCAGCCGCCGGCCCGGCGGGACGACCTTGAGCGCCACGAAGCCCGCCGCCCGGTGGGCCGACCAGACCGGCTCCGGCTTCGCGGGGCGCAGCAGGCTCACGCCGCAGTAGACGTTCGGGCTGTACTCCGGGCGCATCTCGAATTCGACCGAGTGCGCCGTGCCCTCGAGGCGGATCACGCGCCGCTCGAGAACCCGGTCCGACTCCAGAGTCACCAGCGCGAGGCCCGTGAAGGGCGCCTTGATCGCGATGCGCGCACGGTCGCCGGGCGCGTACGCCGGCTTGTCCGCCTCGAGCTCGACGAGGTCCGCCTTTCCCCTCGACCAGTCGACCCATTGCGCGTCCGCCGCAGCCGCAAAGAAGCGGAGGCTGGAGGCGACGCCCTTTGCACCCTCGACCGCGAGAAGGTAGTCGCCCGCACGGTCGACGCTGACTTTCAGGCTGCCCCCGCCCTTCTCCAGCACAATCTCCGGCTCCCCGACCGGCGTCAGCGTGCGCTCGGACCGCCACGACCACGTGCCGTCCGTGTTGCGGCGGAGTGCGCCGGACCACTCGATGCGCGAGACCGTCGCCTTCAGGGGTCCCGCGGACTCCACGCGCTTGCCATCCGGCGAGACCGCCGCCACGGCGACGGAGAGCGGCTCGCCGACGCGGATGTGACCGCCCTCCCGCGCGGGCTTCAGACCGAGATAGTGCGGATAGACGTCCACCGGCGCCATCGCGACCGCCGAGACCGGCCGGCCGCTGGCCTCGAAGACCGTCACCCCCGCGACCAGGCGCAACGCCGCGGGCGGACGCCATGCGGGATCTGCCTTCGCGGACCACGAGGCGCGGCCATCGGCATCGAGCTCCTGGCGGCCGAGATCGACCGACGCCGCCGGAAAGCCCCGCTCGGCGTCGCCGAAGGACCAGCCGTCCCATCCCTTCGGTGCGAACGCCGCCGGCTCGAACGCCGCGCGCGCCTCTGCGACCAGACCGTCCGCCGCGCGCCCGAACAGGTGGCGGGCCGCCACGGGGATCGCGATCGGTGCGGCGGCGTTGCGGCGGCCTTCCGGCAGGTCGATGGACGATTCGATCTGCGGCGGCACGAAGTCCTCGACCGCCACGGAGGTCTCGCCCAGGATCTTGAAGGTCCCCGGCACGGCGAGCTCGATGGCGTACCGGCCGGTCGGCTGGAAGTCCTCGATCGCCACGGCGGCCTCCGCGGCGCCGAGCTCGTCGAGCATCGCGGGAAGGTCGCGAAGGATGCGCCCATCGGGTCGCCGCACGCGCAGCACCGTCGGGAACGGTTCCGGCGCCTGCTGGTCGCGGTCCCGCACGAGCGCCTTCACATGCACGGTCTCGCCCGGCCGGTAGATGCCGCGGTCGGTGAAGACGAACGCCTCGTGGCCGGCGGCGAGGTAGGGCCGCCCGTCGACGCCTTTCTCCTGCGTCACCTCGGACCCCGGCAGCCGCAGGAACGAGAGGTCTCCCGCCTTTTCCGCCACCGCCAGAAACGGCTCCGCCTCCGCCGGCACATCGTGGAGCGGCACGAAGACCAGCCCGTCCGCATCGCTCGCCCCCCGCCCGAGCTCCGCGTTGTTCCGCCCCAGGATCGTCACCTCGACGCCCGGGACCGGCGCGGCGTCGCGCAGCGAGGTGACCCACGCCAGCACGCCGTCGCGGCCGCGCTTCACGCTCAGGCCGAAATCCGTGACGACCACCAACCGGTGCGACGCCGACACGTTGCGCGCGTCCGCCGTGACCAGCCACGCTCCGCGAGGTTCGCCCGCGGCAAAGTCCCGCAAGTCCACCGTTTGCCGCTGCGTCTCGTCGCGACGGTCGGCGAAGCGGACCACGCGGTTCGACGCGGCCCCGGTCAGCTCGTCGGCCGCGGCGCGGACGCTGTCCGCATAGGTGGATGCGTAGTTCCCCGCTTCGCGCATCGCGAAGTGGACGAGGTTGCGGCGCAGCAACGGCCGCGCCGACACCGTGCATTCGCGCAGGTTGACCGCCGTCACGGGCACCGCCAGTGGTCCCCGCGGCGACAGGTAGCGGCCGTCGATGCCGATCGCCAGCGACGGCGACCGGTGCGGAAACTGGACGCGGCGGCGGATCTCGCGGCCGAGTCCGACGCCCCCCTCGGACAGGAGCGTCGGCCGGAACACGACGTCGTAGACCGCGCCGGGGCGGAACTCGCCGCTCAACGTGAGGCCCGAGCCCTGCCAGGAATCGAACGGCGCGATGCTGAACTTCACCGCCGGCTCGACGGCGATGTGCGCCGGTGCGCTGCGGGCGTCGACCGAGGCCGTGAAGTACGCCCAGATCCGGCAGCCCTCGAACGCCGGGCTCGACGGCGTGAGTCGCGTCAACTGCAGGTGCGAGGCCACGGCGAGCGTCCGGGTCTGCTCGCCCTCCAACGGAAGCGTGCCCACGGCCGGCGGGAGACCGGCGCGGACGCGGATCACCACGAAGTCGTCGGCCAGCGGCGCGGTGCGGAGCAGGACGTCCGCCGACTTCACGTCGCCGAGCCGCTCGAACGGAACGACCGCGCCGGCGCGCGTCTTGAGTTCGATGAACTTGGACAGCTCGCCGGGAGCCGGCGCGCAGTTGAACCGGAGCTTCAGGGTCACCTGCCGGTCCGGCGAAAGCCCGGCCTGCTCGACGGTCCGGAGGTTCAACGGGGCGGTTCGGAAACGGAAGATGCGGTCGCCGTCCACCGCGCGCCCCGCGGCCGACACCACGGTGTCGGCGAGTACGGCCTCGAATGCGGTCGCCTCGGGCCACTCGCCGTCGGGTCGTACGACGAGCTCGCGCGGACCAGTCCACTCGAACGCGCCCGGCACGGCGGGCGAAAGGCGCACCGCCTCCCCGGCCGGCTGGCCGGGCCCGGCGCCGGCCATGTCGCTGCTGAAGACCCAGGCGACGGCCTGCGTGCCGGTGACGACGCCCTCCGGCGAAGCCGGGCTCTCGATCACGCGCGGCGCCTCGGCGGCGGCGGGCCGGGTCATCTTCCACACGCCCCACGCATTGAGCGCGAGAAACGCGAGCGCCACGGCGAACCAGCGTCCGCCCGGCCCGCGGCGCGGCGCCGCCGGCGGCGTGACTTCGGCCGACGCAACCGGCCCCGCGCCGGGGCGGAAGCTCTCCGGCGGATCCATCCGGCCCAGCACCGCTTCCAGCCGCTCCGGAGTCGGCGCCGCACCGTCCCGCGCGAGCGAGTCGAGGATATGGGCCTCCAGGTCGCGCCGCAGTTCGGTCCACGCAGGGGTATCCAGCCCCGATTGCGACCGCACCTCGTCCAGGTAGGCGTCGATCCGGTTACGCAGTTCGTTCGGAAGGTTCATGGCGGCACTTCATCCGTTCTTGGGCGCCCGCAGGCGCCGCATGGCTTCAACAACAAGATCCCAGTGGGCGGACAATTCGGCCAGCCGCAGGCGGCCCTGCGGCGTCAGCGAAAAGTAGCGGCGTGGCGGGCCCTCGGGCGATGCGCCCTCGCGGACTCGCACCAGCCCTTCCTCCCGCAGGCGGGTCAGCACGGGATAGACGGTGCTCTCCGAGACCGCCAGCGCGTCGATGTCCCGCAGCGCCTGCACGATCTCGTAGCCGTAGCTCTCCCCGCGCCGCAGCACGTGCAGCACTGAGAGCTCCACCAGCCCCTTCCTCAGTTGTGTGACCCAGCCTTGCATTCAGGTACTCTGTACCGCGTAGTACGTATCATGGAGTACCGAGGGGGAAGTTTCAAGTTCCAAGTTTCAAGTTTCACCGGACATGCAAACCGGCGCACCCGGGGGGGCGCCGGTTTGACCGCTCTGGCCGTCCGAGTCTACCTGGACTTCTTCTTCGTGAAGCGCCGGCGGCCTTAGAAGCCGCGGGCAGGACCGGCGGCCCTTCCGGCTATCTTCCCGCCTTCTCGCAGACCGAAATGCGGGCTTCCAATTCCGCGGCCTTCGCCCCCTGGCCGCTTTTGCGATAGAGGCGCGAGAAATCGTGAAGACTCGGGACCAACTCGGGGGCGGTCGGGCCGTGAATCCTCTCCAGGATGGACAGCGAGCGCGCGTAGAGGGGTTCGGCCTGTGCGTACTGCTCCCGGGCATGGTACACGGAGGCGAGGTGGTGCAGGCTCATGGCGACGGCCGGATGCACGGCGCCGAACTTCTTCTCGAAGATCGCCAGCGAGCGCGTGTGGAAACCCTCCGCCTCATCGTATCGGGTGAGCCCGAAGCACGCCCGGCCCAGGCCGTCCAGACCCTCGGCGACATCCCCGCTGTCCGGGCCGAAGCTCTTCTCGAGAACCGCAAGCGCGGCCCGGCAAAGCGGCTCGGCGTCGGCGTACCGCCGCTGGGCAAGGTACACGTCCGCGAGACCCTTGGCAGCCAGGGCCGCGAAGGGGTGTTCCCGCCCCTTGGTCTTTTCCACGATCGCCCGCGAACTCCTGGCGAACGGTTCGGCCAGGACGGGCTCGCCCTTCGCCAGGTAGATCTTCGCCAGGCGCCCCAGCCGGTCGGCCACAGCCATGTGCTCGGGCCCGAGGGTTTTCATTTCGATCGCCAGCGCGCGCTTGTGGTACGTCGCGGCCTCGGACTGCCTGCCCAAGGCCCGGCAGATTCCTCCCATGTGGCCCAGGCTGACGAGCAGATCCGGGTGATCCGGGGCGAGGGCCTTCTCCCGAATCGCCAGCGCGCGCCTGAAAAACGGTTCGGCCTCGGCAAACCGGTTCTGGTCGGCGTACACCCAGCCGGCCAGGCACAGCACGGTGGCCAGCTCGGGGTGACCGGCGCCCAACGCTTTCTCCCCGACCGCGACCGCCCGCCGGGTGAGCGCCTCGGCCTCCGGAAACCGGCCGCCGTTGCGGCACTCGATCGAAAGGTTGCACACGTAGGGCATCACGTTGCGATGGTCCGGCCCGAAGGTCGCTTCCGTAATCCGCAACGCGCGCCTGTAGAGCGCCTCGACCTCTGCGGTCCGGCCCTGTTTGCCCAACACCAGCGCGAGCGTATTGAGGTCGCTGGCCGTCGCGGGATGATCGGGGCCGGAAGTCTTCTCGTGGATGGCCAGCGCGCGCTTGCAGAGCGGCTCGGCCTCCGCAACGCGATCGCGGTTGACGTACAGCCCTGCCAGATTGCCCAGGCTGTCGGCCACGTCGGGATGATCGGGGCCGAGGGCTTTCTCCCGGATCGCCAGGGCACGTTGGTGAAGCGTCTCGCATTCCGCATACCGGCCCAGGCTGTAGCTCGCCAACGCAAGGCCTTCCACGCTGGCGGCCACGTCGGGATGGTCCGGGCCCAACGCCTTTTCCCGAATCGCAAGAGCGCGTTTGCAAAGGGACTCGGCCTCGGCGGCCCGGCCTGTCGCTGCGCACAGCTCCGCCAGGCCCAGCAGGCTTTGCGCCACATCGGAATGATCCGGGCCGAGGGCCTTCTCCCGAATCGCCAGGGCGCGCATGTAGATCGGTTCGGCCTCGTCGTACCGGCCCACGACCCGGCGCGACCTGGCCAGCTGGTTCAGGCTGGCCGCCGTGTCCGGATGGTCGGGACCGGCATTCGTCTCGGCGAGATGGAGGGCCTTCTCCGCCGTCTCCGCGGCCTGCGTGTACGCCGCCTTCCCGTACAGGTTGGTGGACTCCCGGAACCGGCTGTTCCACTCGGCGCCCGCGCCCTTCTCGGAGGCGGCCGCCGACGTGGCCCCGATCAGGAGGCCAACGAGCATCCCGCGTGCACGGAAGAGACTCTTCACGATGGAACCCTCCCGGGAGTCCCGACCGGATCGCCGGCCGGAATTCACTCCCGAAGCTCCACGATACAACCCGTCCCGGGCGGGAGCCAAGCGTGCTCTCGAGTCGCAAGGGAAGCCCTTCCGATCTCGCGCGGGGTCGACGTGCCATCTCCATGGCACAAGGGCGGCTTCAGGCGCCGAGGAGGGTGCGGATGACGTCGGCCGCGGTGAAGTCAATGCGCTCGGGGGCGCAGAAGCGGCCGATGCCGGCGTAGTCGTCGCCGAGCGTGATCAGGGCCCGCTCGTCGCTGCCGTCCGCGAGCGGCTGGGGCATGCCGACGTTGGCGATGAGGGCGTTGCAGAGGCATTTCCGGCCGACGGCGTCCTCCGCCTTGCCGCCCTTGGCGACGAAGGCGGCGATCGGCTCGGCGGGGCAGCGGTAGCCGATGGAGCCGTCCTCGCGGCGGTAGGCTTCGCGCAGGAATCCAAGATCGCACAGCCGCCGCCGGCTGCGGTAGACATCGGCGTCGGAGAGCGTGCCTTCCAGCTCGGCGACCTTGAACGGGAACCCGGTGGGCGAGGCGCGCGGGTCAGTGAAGACCTTGGCGTCGCCCGCAAGCGCCTTCCGGATCAGCGCGCGCCGGAACTCCGGTGTGAGCCCGGATTCCACGCACAGGGCGAAGGGTGTCCCGACCTGCACGCCGGTGGCGCCGGCGGCCCGCGCCTCGCGGACGCGCTCGGGCGAGCCGTACGAGCCGGCCAGCCAGAATGGAAGGCCCAGCTTGTGGATGGCGTCGAGCGACACCTTGTCGCGCGGTCCGTAGATCGGCTGTCCGTCCTCGGTCAGATGCAGCGTCCCCCGCGGCGGCGCGTTGTGGCCGCCGGCGAGCGGGCCTTCGACGATGAACCCGTCCACGAGATCCTTCACGCGCTTGTGCAGGATGGCGGCGAGGGCGTCGGAGGACACGATCGGAAGAAACTTGGGACGCACCAGCGGTGGCGGCGTCAGGCCGGGCTCGTGAAACATCACGGGGTCGAACGTCAGGCGGCAGACCTCGCCCGCGGGCAGGCCGGTGACATGCACCGAATAGGTGGCCGGCTGGTGCATCGCCAGCGCGGCCAGCGCGGCGGGAAACTCGAGCGGAATGCCGGCCCCGACGATCACCACGGCGACGCCCGCGAGCATGGCGCCGTAGAGGGAGGGCAGATGCGGAAGCTGGATCTTCTCCAGATAGTTGATGCCCACGGGGTGGTCGTGGCCCTCCCGCGCGAGGAAGACCTCGACAAAGTTCCCGGCGATGCACAGCTCCTGGACCGGCGGCTCGGTCTGAACTTCATGCATGTGCACAAAGCGGTACCGCTCCCTCGCCTTCCGTCCGCCCGCGATGAAGTGCGCGTCCAGAACCCGCCGGGCCATTCGCGGAAAGGGGAAATGCTCCAGCGCCCGCCGCACATGGCCCCCGAGATCGCCGTCCTGCAGCCGCCGCGAGAGAATCCCGCCGAGCGCGGTGCCGGACACGACGCCGAGCTGCCCCAGCCGCGAAACGGCCTGAGCCAGACGCCAGTGGGAAACCCCGGCGCCCATGCCGCCCTGAATGATGATCGGCAGTTGGTCGTTCACGCGCATCGATTATGGGCGATATCGGCCGAAATAGCCAGTTCCATCGTCAGGAGGTCCGGCGGAGGGCTCACGCCCCGGGCGGCACCCGGCCGGCGGGTCCGCGCCGCGCCTCGTCGCGGAGGGCGAGCAATTCCTTCATCAGGCCGAACTGGTTCCCGGCGAAGGTCCGCGTGCCGAAGAGGTCGTGCAGGCGGCGGTAGAGGCCGTACAGCCGCGCGTAGACGGCCGCGGCGGCGGGGTCGGGACGGAACGCGCGGTCGAGCACGCCGGTCATGGCGCGGGCGGCGGACGCGAAATCCGCATGGCCCCCGCGCGCGACGCCCGCGACCACCGCGCCGGCCATCGCCGAGCCGAGCGCGCAGGTCTGCCCGCTGCGGGAGATCTCGAGGGGACGGTTCAGCACGTCCGCGTAGATCTGCATCGCCATCGGATTCCGCGCGGAGATGCCGCCGCAGTTGACGACGCGGCGGATGGGCACGCCGTACTCCTCGAACCGCTCGACGATCGCGCGCGCGCCGAACGCCGTGGCCTCGATCCACGCGCGGTAGAGCTCCGCGGGCGTCGTGTGCAGCGTCAACCCCAGCACCGCGCCGGTCAGGCGCGGATCGGCGAGGACGGTCCGGTTCCCGTTGTGCCAGTCGAGCGCGAGCAGTCCGCTCTCGCCCGGACGCAGCGCCTCCGCGCCGCGGGTGAGCGCCTCGTGCGAGCCGGCCGCGGGACCGCCGGGCTGGAGGCGGCGGACAAACCAGTCGAAGATGTCGCCGCAGGCCGACTGCCCCGCCTCGAGGCCGTGAAAGCCGGGCAGGATCGACTCGGGCACGATGCCGCACAGGCCCGGGATGTCGGGAAGCGCATGGGCAAGCGGGGCGACAGCCATGTCGCAGGTCGACGTGCCGATGATCTTGACCAGCGTGCCGGGCTGGATGCCCGAGCCGACCGCGCCCAGGTGCGCATCGAGCGCGCCCGCCGCAACCGGGATCCCCGCCGGCAGGCCGAGCTTCGCGGCCCACCCGGGTACGAGCCCGCCCACCGCGTCGGCAATGTCGACCGCCTCCGCCGGCAGCGTCCGCCGCACGCGCGCGAGTTCCGGGTCGAGCCCCGACAGGAAGGCCTCGTCCGGATAGCCCCCCCACCCCGCGTGAAACATCGCCTTGTGCCCGGCCGCGCAGATACCGCGCTTCACGTTCGCCGGCGCCGTCGTGCCCGTGAGAACCGCGGGGATCCAGTCGGCGCATTCGACCCACGTGTGGGCCGCGGCGAAGACCTCCGGCGCCGCGCGGCGGCAGCGGAGCAGTTTCGACCAGTACCATTCCGGCGAGTAGGCGCCGCCGCACTTGGCGAGGAACTGCGGTCGCCGCTCCGCCGCCCCGGCCGTGATCTCCAGGGCCTCGGCGTGGGCGGTATGGTCCTTCCACAACCACGCCAGCGCGGCCGGGTGAGCCGCGAACCGCGGCTGGAACGCGAGAGGCTCGCCCGCCTCGTCGACCGGGATCGGCGTGCTGCCGGTCGTGTCGACCCCGATGCCGATCACGCGCTCCGGCGCAAAGCCGGGCACCGCGGCCGCCGCCGCCAGCGCCCCGCGCACCGCCGCCTCGATGCCGAGCAGGTAGTCGCGGGGATGCTGGCGGGCCAGGTCGGAGTCCGACGGGTCCAGCACGATGCCGCGGTCACCCGTCGGATAATCGAAGACCGCCGCCCCCGCCTCGGCGCCCGTGGCGACATCCGCCACCAGCGCGCGGACCGAGTTCGTCCCGCAGTCGATGCCGATCGCAAATCGCGCGCCCATGCCACCCTCCCCCACTGCCCGCACCGCAGATTGGAGGGAATCCTAACGGGTCCCTCCGCCGGGGAAAAGCCGGACGGGACAGAGGGATGAAGGATGAGGGATGAAACCTGAAACCTGAAAG
>CAYXFW010000002.1:0-29119 GCA_964464305.1 uncultured Verrucomicrobiota bacterium | reverse complement strand
TTGGGAATCGGACGACGAGAATGTCGCCCGAGTGAGCCAGGACGGAATCGTGCAAGCCGTCGCCGCCGGAACCACCACCGTTCGCGCCACCTGGGGTAAGCATACGGACGTCATTTCGGTCCAAGTCTCTGAAGAAGTCATCGTGCCCGACCTGATCGGCAAGACGAAAACAGAAGCCCTCGGGATCCTAACCCCCCTCGGTCTGACCCTGAACGCAGCGCAGGCGGCCGCTAACGACCCCGGGTCCAAGCCCGACACAGTGATTTCCCAGGCCCCGGCCGCGCATGCGCCGCTCGCCAAAGGCGGCGTGGTGAACGTGGCCTTGAACCCCCACCCCTATGCATCCATCGGAATCAAAGCGGAGCCGGACAAGCCGGCCTATCCCCTTGGCAATGAAATCACGTTCATCGAAGACGTCGAACAAAAGAACCCGAACAATACGTACGTCTTCAAATGGCATGTCGACGGCCGGGAAGCCGGGTCGGGCGCGACCTTCAACCACGCCTTCACGACGCCCGGGCCGCATTACGTGCAACTCGTCATGGAGTCCAGCGACCCCAAGGAAAACGATGCGATCATCAAGAACATATCCGTTGAATACCCGCCCGACATGGAAGCAAGGATCGGGTTCCGTCCAGAAACCAACGTTTACCCCATCGGCTCCACGGTGGGCTTTGAAGCCCAGCTGACAAACGACACGGCGGATATCACGGAATACCGCTGGTACGTCGCCGGCGGATACGTCGGCAGCGGGAAACAAGGCGTCCGGCACACCTTCCCCGACGACGGCCAATACGAAATCAAGCTCGGCCTGCGCCGGGGCAGCAACTTCGACGAAGTGAAAGTCACGCGCCCCTTGACCGTCGGCGAGGCCGGCATCGGCACCCTCGGACGCGAGCGCAACCGGTTCGAGGCCCAAGGCGCCCCCGACAACCTGGAAATCCTCAGCAGCTACTGGGTAGGAGGCGATGGCAAATGGTCGAAACCCTTCACGTTCAACGGCGGTTCCATCGGCCCGGTGGATCATTACATCCTCTATACCGGCGCGCAGGTCGACGGCTATAACACGGGGTTTCTCGTCTATGCCCCCCGGGGGAAGAATGAACTGCTCTTCAAGGTCTTCCACTTCAGTTGGGCCGATGCCGAAGGCCGGATGCCGCACGGCACCGTGCATTACTCCGGACCCCTGCCTCTGCACAATAAAACCATCGTCCCCGCCAGCGTGGCTTTCACCCGCCAATCCTCCCGCCTGTGCGAAATTGAGTGGCGCACCGCCGACGACAGCGTCTGCCGCGCCCGCATCGGCAAATTCAGGAAAACGGATCAGGACGCTTTCAGCGGCCTCACCGACCTGGGCTGTGAATACGACAACGCGGGGTGGAAGACCCAGCACGCGGGCCCCCACGGCTCCATCTGCCCGAAGGCGGATCAGTGGAGCACGTCCGGCGGCGGATTCATGGTCATGAACGGATCGCACCGCTTCGACAAGCACTGGTTCCGACTCAGCGGGAGCACCCCGGAAGGCCCCTATTACCTGAATGGCGAAGACACGAAATCGCCCCCACAGCATGCCCTCGCCGAGGTCACAAAGCACGTGAAGATCAAGCAGGGCACCGTCACGGTTCGCGGCCCCGGTGCTCTCGCGTATTACCTCAGGCGAAAGTCCTCGAGCCCCTATGCTTCTCTGTTCGATGCCACCACTGGACAGAGATTCTTTCCCCAGACCGGCGGTGACCAGACCATGTATCAGGCTCGAAACTGGGTATTCAAGGGTGGGCGATGGGATGGAGAGTGGATAGGAGACTTCAAGGGTAATGTCCATGACCTGTACGGTGATCGCCCGATGAGCGGGTGGGTGCCGGCCGGGCAGATCAAGACATTGGAGGTCTTTATCGAGCAGGGTTGGCACTTTGTCGGCGGGGTCGCCGGATTCCACGCCCCATCGGAGATCGAATACGAGCTCTGGTTCTTTCCCCGCGAAGGTGGCGGGGTCAAGGTCGAGACAGAGCCCATCGTCCAGCCGTCACCCGCGCGAGGTGCGGGATTGCACGGGGCACGGCCATAGCGGGCCATGCCGTCAAATCGGGGGGAAGGCGCCGGGGAACAGGGGAAAGGACCTCCTTGTCGTCATGTCGGCGCCCTCCGGCCTGAGTTCGGGCGCGTCTTCGGGGTTGCTCCGTACGGGAGCAGGTCCTAGACTGCGGGGGTGGATGCGCGGTCCGGGGTCCTGCCGGCGTGTGCCGTGTCCCGCCCCGGGACGTTTCGCCGTCCAAGGGCCGGTTCCGGGAGGGTGCCATGAGCGCATCGATGAATCGCCGCCGTTTCCTTCACACCGCAGCCGCAGGAGGGGCGGGGTTGTCGGGCGCCCTGGGGAGGGTGGCCGCCGTTGCGGGGGTGGGGGCGGTTCCTTCGCTCGTCCGGGCCGCGTCGGACAAGCCGGCCCTGCTCGGAGGTTCGCCCGTCCACACCGGCGGCTGGCTTGCGTGGCCCGAATGGCGCGAGGCGTGGGAGCCGCAGATGCTCGAAGTGCTCCGCAGCCGCAAGTGGTTCCGCGGCGCCGGCGGACATGTCGCCGAGTTCGAAACGGCCTACGCGAAGCTCCTGGGCGCCCGGCGCTGCCTGGCCACCGCGAGCGGCACGACGGCGCTGATGGTCGCCCTGCACGTCATGGATGTCGATGCGGGGGACGAGGTCATTGTCTCGCCGTACACGTTCATCGCCACCTACAACGCGGTCCTCAACGCCCACGCGCTGCCCGTGTTCGCCGACACCGACCCGGCCACGCTGACGCTCGACCCCGCGTCGATCGAAAGCCGGATCACGGACCGAACCCGCGCCATCCTGCCCGTGCACATCTTCGGCCTGCCGTGCGATATGGATCCGATCCTCGCGATCGCGGCCCGGCGCAAGCTGGCCGTCGTCGAGGACGCCTGCCAGGCGTGGCTCGCCGAGTACAAGGGACGCAAGTGCGGCACGATCGGCGACCTCGGATGCTTCAGCTTCCAGGAATCCAAGAACCTGCCCGCGGGCGAAGGCGGGGCGGTCACCGGGAACAGCGACGAACTCATCGACCGCTGCATTTCCTTCCACAACTGCGGCCGCGCCGTCGGAACGAACAAGGGCACCGGCAGCTTCACCCGGGGGAACAACTACCGGATGCAGCAGTTCCAGGCGGTCCTCCTCCTCCAGCAGATCGAGAAGCTCACGAGCGACACGGCCCGCCGCCGGGAGAACGCTGCCTATCTGTCCGCCGCCCTGGGACAAATCCCCGGCATCCGGCCGGTCCGCATGCCCGAGGGCAGCCAGTCGGCCTGGCACCTCTATCCGTTCGCGTACGACGCGAAGGAATTCGGCGGGCTGCCGCGCGACCGGTTCCTCGAGGCCCTGTCCGCCGAGGGCGTTCCCTGCTCCAGCGTCTACCGCGAGCAGTACTTCGACGGCCTGCTCGACGAGGCGATCGCCTCCCGCGGGTTCCAGCGTCTCTTCGGCGCCGCCCGGCTGAAGGCCTATCGGGACAGCCTGCAGGACCTGAAGGGCAACCGGCAGGCCTGCGCCACGACGGTGGCGCTGACACAGAACATGCTGCTCGCCGACCGCCCGGCCCTCGACCACATCGTCGGCGCCGTCCGGAAGATCCAGGCGCACGGCGCCGCGCTGGTGAAGGGCGCCTGACGGGAGCCCCGGCATGACCCGCCCGGCCGCAACCCCGGTACCCGTGATGTATCCGGATGCCGATGTTCCGGTCATCTCCTATTCCCGGCAGGTGGGCGCACCGGGGCGGCTGCATGTGCATACCGACGAGGACTGGGAGATCTGCTACATCGCCAGCGGCGGGGCAAAGTACAGGCTGGGGACCGGAGACCTGAAGCTCGACGCGGGGGATGTCCTCGTCATCGGGCCGCTGGATCCGCACGCATGCCTGGGGTGGCGGGGCGAGCGGTTCGTGACGATCTTCCGTCGCTCGATGCTGCGGGAGACCGGGCTGGCCGTGCGGTGCGGCCCGCGGGTGCGTCTGGAGGTCGCCGGTGTTCGGATTCCCGCGCGGACGAGCGTGGCGCCGTGGCGCCGGACGGCGCTGGAGTACCTGCTCGACCGGATTCAGAAGGAATCGTTCGGCCACCAGCCCGACAAGCGGTCCATGTGCGCGGCGCTGCTGGCCCAGCTCCTCCTCGAGCTGGCGCGCGGCGAGCGCGAACGCAGCGCCGGCCCCGCCGTGCCTCAGGACCGGGCCGCGCACCGGGTCGTGGAAAGCATGTCGGAGCTCGTGCATGCCGGTCTGACCGACCGGTGGACGCTGGCCGAGATGGTCCGGCGCAGCGGGTACAGCGGTACGCAGCTCGGCGTCCTGTTCCGGCGCGCGACGGGCATGAGCCCGTGCCAGTGGCTCTCTCACGAGCGGGTTCATTGCGCCTGCCGCCTTCTTGCGCATTCCGATCGGACGGTGCTGCAGATCGGTGACGAGGTCGGCTTCGGGACACGCTCGCAGTTTCACCGCGTCTTCCGGAAGGTCACGGGCACCACGCCGGAACGCTACCGGGCGGCGCTCGGCCACGAGGGGCATCCGTCATAGCTGCGACGCATCCCGTCACTCCTGCGACACCCGCCCCCGCGGGCCGGCGTAGAAGGGCGGGATGACTGTCGATCCCGAGGGGAGAGTGTAGATATGAAGACGAAATCCATCCGCGCCGATTTGTCCTGGACCCGCCGGAGCTTTCTCAAGACCGGCACCGCCGCCGCAGCCGGCCTGACGGCGGCCCGCATCGCCACCCGGGAAACGCTGGCCGCCGAGGGTGGCGCGAAGACGGTGACCATCGCCCCGCAGCGCATCGCCGCGCTGACCCGGTGGCCCCGCTACGGGGCGGCCGAGAAGAACCGTCTGCACGAGCTTCTCGATTCGAACAAGTTCTACGAGGAGCTTTCGCTCTTCGAGAAGGAATGGCAGGACTACACCCAGGCGCCCTTCGTGAAGGCGCACATGAACGGGTCCAGCGCCCTGACGAGCATGTACTTCGCGCTTTCGCTCGATCTGCCCCCGGGCAGCGAGGTCCTCGTGCCGACCTATACGTTCTTTTCCGCGTGCCTCGCCATGCGGTTCGCGAACCTCGTGCCGGTCTTCGTGGACGTCGATCCGAAGACCGGCTGTCTCGATCTCGAGGACGCGAAGCGCAAGCTCACCCCGCAGACGCGGGCGGTGGAGGGGATGCACGCCTGGGGGCTGCCGTGCGAGATGGACCGCATCTGCGCCTGGGCGAAGGAGAAGGGTCTGGTCGCGCTGGAGGATTGCGCCCACGCCCACGGCGCCTCGATGCAGGGCCGGAAGATGGGCACGTGGGGCGAGATGGCCATCTTCAGCTTCCAGGCCTCGAAGGTGATGCCCGCCGTCGAGGGCGGCATGGGCATGTACCGGACGCGCGAGTACTACGAGCGCGCCTCCGCCTTCGGCCACTACGAGGCACCGGCCTCGTTTCCGAAGGACAGCCCGGTGCGGGCCTACGAGGGCACCGGCTTTGGCCAGAAGTACCGCATGCACCCCTTCGCCGCGGCCGTGGCGCGGATGCAGTTGAAGGGCCTGGACGAGATGAACGCGATCGCCGCGCGGAATGTCCGCTTGCTGAACGACCGGCTGACGCAACTGTCCGGCATCGTCGAGCCGCGCTGCCGTCCCGACCAGCAGCGGGTCTACTACCATGCCAACATGCTCCTGCTGGACTTCAAGAAGTCCGGCATCACGCGGGATGCGTTGGTGAAGGCCCTGGCGGCCGAGGGGGTCAAGGCCAGCTACTGGGACTACCCGCAGCAGCACACGCTGAAGATCTATGCCGAGGCGAAGTGGTGGCATCATGCGCCGAAGATCCCGGCGAGCATGCCCGGCTGCGAACACCTCAACGCGAACCACATCTTCCTGCCCCTGTTCTACGGCGAGGCGCAGGACGTGACCGATCAGTACGCAACCGCCTTCGAGAAGGTTTGGACACACCGGGACCAGCTTGCCGCAACGTAGAGCCGTTCCATTCGGGTGTGCTCCGCCCGCTGCGGGGGACAGGAACCATGGAAGCGAAAGGACCGCATCGGGCGTATGATTTCGCGGCCGGTCCGGCCGGGAGAGTCGCAGCGCGCCTCGCCGCCAGTCTGGCGGTCTGTGTCGCTTGCGCGGAACCGGCGGATGCCGCCGGTTCCGCCGCTGCGACCGCCGTGCCGCCCGCCCGCCTGCCGCGGGACAACCTCATGGTCTGGCACGATGACGCGAACGCCGTGCGCCCCGTACGGACGCCGGCGGACTGGCAGAAGCGTCGCGACGAGATCGTGCGGGGCATGCTGGCCGTGATGGGGCCGCTGCCCGGACCGGACAAACGCTGCCCGGTCGATGTGAAGGTGGACGACGAAGCCGACTGCGGCAGCTACGTGCGCCGTTCGATCACCTACCAGGCCGAGCCGGGCGGTCGCGTGCCGGCCTATCTCTGCATCCCGAAGACGGCACTGGCCGGGAAGGCCATCTGCCCCGCCGTCCTCTGCCTGCATCCGACGGACGACCGGATCGGGTGCGGCGTGGTCGTGGGCCTGGGCGGAGCCCCCGGGCGCCAGTATGCCGGCGAGCTTGCTGATCGAGGCTACGTGACCCTTGCGCCCGGCTATCCGCTGCTGGCAGGATACCGGCCCGACCTGAAGCAGTTGGGGTACGTCAGCGGCACGATGAAGGCCATCTGGGACAACATGCGCGCGCTGGACGTTCTCGAATCGCTGCCGTTCGTGAAGTGCGGCGGGTTTGGCGTCATCGGACACTCCTTGGGCGGCCACAACGCGGTGTACACCGCGGTTCTGGACGAGCGTATCGCGGCTATCGTCTCCAGTTGCGGGCTGGACTCGTATCTCGACTACATGGACGGCAGCCCGGCCGCATGGGCGGTGGAGAAGGGATGGTGCCAGCTTCGCTACATGCCGCGCCTGCTGGACTACGCCGGCCGGCTGGAGGACATTCCGTTCGACTTCCACGAGTTGATCGGCGCGCTGGCCCCGCGGCATGTCTTCCTCAGCGCGCCGCGGAAGGACGACAACTTCAAGTGGCAGAGTGTGGACCGCATTGCCGCCGCGGCGTCCCAGGTCTATCGTCTCTACGGCACGCTTGGGCGCCTGCGGGTCGAGCACCCCGACGGTCCGCACGAGTTCTCCGGCGAGATGCGGTCGGTCGCGTACCGATTCCTCGACGCAGTCCTGATGCAGCCGGTTCGAGCTAACGAAGGAACGAGAATATGAGAATGCGCCCCCCCCATCCGCACCCGTCAACGAACGGGATCGCCTCCGGCCTCGTCCTGCTGCTCGCCGCGGCTGCCGCCCTTCCGGGCGGGGCCGGCGCCGCAGAAGCGCCGGATCCGTTTCAACCCGCGCGCAAACTGGTTGCGCACAGGGTCGATTCGGGGTTTCCCGAGGGCCACGATACGTATAACGGCATGGGGACCGGCAGCGACGGGCGCATCTACTACGTGCTCAGCACCGAGCCGTACGATCTCGGCGGGCGGATGTTCGCCTACGATCCGAAGGCGGAACGCGTCCTCCGCCTCGGCGACCTCACGGAGATCTGCGGCGAGAAGGACGCGAAGACCGTCGCCCAGGGCAAGAGCCACGTGAATTTCACGGAGGCCGGCGGCAAGCTCTACTTCTCCTCGCACACCGGATTCTACAGCATCGTCGACGGCATGGAGACGATGGGCATCCCGCCCGCCGGCTGGAAGCCCTACCCGGGCGGCCACCTGCTGGCCTACGACCTCAAGACCGGCGTCTTCGAGAACCTCGCCACCGCGCCCGGCGGCGAGGGCGTGCTGAGCATGGCCATGGATGCGAAGCGCGGACGCATCTTCTACCTGACCTGGCCGACCGGCTCGTTCCTCCGGTTCGACCTGGCCACGCGAAGCATGAAGAACTTCGGCAAACAATGCGCCGAAGGCGAGAACGCCAAGGGCGCAGCCTACCGCACCATCTGCCGGTCCATCGTGGTGGATCCGACGGACGGCTCCGCGTATTTCAGCACCTCCGAGGGGGACATCCTCCGCTACCGCGCCGACACGGACAGCCTCGAGAAGATCGCGGAGGAAGATCTGCGGAAAGACTACTTCGGCCAGTACGAACCGACGTCGCCCGGCCACATGGGCTACAACTGGCGGCAGACGTTCTTCCGTCCCGCGGACGGGAGGATCTACGGCGTGCACGGGAACTCCGGCTACCTGTTCCGTTTCGATCCCCGCGCCCGGCGGATCGAGGTGCTGGACCGCATCACCTCCGACGTCTCCAAGCGCAGCGGCATGTTCGACCAGTTCAGCTACGGCTACCTCGGGTTCGCGCTCGGCCCCGACGGCGACATGATCCACTACCTGACCGGCGGGCCGATCTACGAGAACGGCCGGCGCCTCAAGGGCAAGGACCGCATCGCCATGGGCGCGGCCAAGGGCCTCGAGGATCTGCACCTGGTCACCTACCACATTCCGACCGGCCGCTGCCGCGACCAGGGGGCGATCTTCTATCCCGACGGGAGCCGCCCGCTCTACGTCAATTCCATCGCCGTCGGCAGGGACGGCAGCGTCTACTCGCTCGCCCGCGTGCCCGATGCGAGCCGGGTTCGCGCGGACCTGTTCTACGTGAAGGGACCGTTCAAGCCGTGAATCGCGCCGCCGGCATCGCCGCCGCCCTGATCGCGCTTCCGGTCCTCGCGGGGGCCGGGGAACTCCGCCTTGCCGTGTTCGACGCGGACGTGACGCCTCCGGTCGGCAGCATGATGGCCTACGATCCCGTCCTCCGCGTGGAGGAAATGTCCCTGCGCGGTCGCGGCATTGTGCTGCTCGGCTCCGGCAAGCCCATCGTGCTGTGCGCGCTCGACTGGATCGGCCTGTACAACGAATCCCACGAGCGCTTTCGGCAAGAGCTGGCCCGCGCCGCGGGCACGGATCCGGACCGCGTGGCGGTGCACTGCGTCCACCAGCACGATGCGCCGCGCATGGACACCGGGGCGGAGGCGATCCTGCGCGAATCCGGCTGGCCGGCGGGCGCATGGGACAGCACGTACAGCCGGCCTGCCCTGAACCGCGTGGCGGAGGCCCTGCGCGCGTCGTTGACAAATGCGAGCCCGGTCACGCACGCCGGCTGGGGATCGGCCACAGTGGAAAGGGTAGCCTCGAATCGCCGCCTGCCCGGACCCGACGGACGCCTGCTCGTGCGCTTCACGACGGAGAAGAACGCGGAGAAACGCGCCGCCCCCGAGGGGACCGTCGATCCCGCGGTGGACGTCGTGAGTTTCTGGAACGGCGACGTTCCGCTCGCGGTGCTCAGCTACTACGCCTGCCATCCGCAGAGCTACTACCGGACCGGCGTCCCCAGCCCGGACTTCCCGGGAATCGCCCGCTTCATCCGCGGCCAGGACCTGCCCGGCGCGCTTCACGTGCACTTCACGGGCGCGGCCGGCAACATTGGCGCCGGGAAATACAACGACGGATCGAAGACGAATCGCATGGCCCTGGCACTCCGCCTGGCCGACGGGATGAGGCGCGCCTTCGAGGCGACGGAGAAGATCCCTCTCGGCGCGGACGACCTCGGCTGGAGTGTGGAGAAGGTGCGCGTGCCGGTCGCGGCGCACGTAAAGGAGGACGAGCTCGTCGCCCGGCTGAAGGGGCCGCCCCCCGCCTCGGGCCCCGCCGCGCAGCCCGACTCCTCGGCCGCCGTGCGCCTCGCCTTCCTCCGCCGGATGCAGGCGGGGCGCGACACCCTGATCCCGTGCCTGCGCCTCGGGACGATCCGGATCCTGCACATGCCCGGCGAACTGTTCGTCGAATACCAGCTTGCGGCGAAGGCGATGCGGCCCGATCTTCACGTCGCCCTGGCCGCCTACGGCGATGTCGGGCTGGGGTATATTGGGACGGAGAAAGCCTATGCCGAAATCGGGGGCTACGAAACGGAGCCGCGGTCGAGCCCGCTCGCCCCCGCCGTCGAAGGCGTTCTGACGGCGGCCATGCGGCGGCTGCTCCAGCCGGCGCCGGCGCCATGAAAGGAGTCACGCCCATGCAGTGGAGGGTATGGATTCTTGTATCGGTCCTCGCCGCCGCGACCTCCGGCGCCGCGGAATTCCGGGTCGGCGTCGCGCGGTGCAACGTCACGCCGCCGATGCCGTTTCGCCTGTCGGGCTACGCGTCGCGAACCAATGCGGCGACGACCGTGCGCAATGAACTCTGGGCGAAGGCGCTGGCGGTCGAGGACGGCGCCAGCGGGCGCGTTGTCATCGTGACAGCCGACCTGATCGGATTCCCGCGGGAGATGTCCGACGAAATCGCCGCCCGCGTCGGGAAGGCGCACGGTCTGGACCGCTCGCAAGTGCTGTTGAATGGCTCGCACACCCACTACGGCCCCGTGGTCTGGCCCAACCTGGCGGCCATGTACTCGTTCGACGAGGCCGAGCGCGGACGTGTCGTCGCCTATGGCCGCAAGGTCACGGACGAGGTGGTCGCGCTCGTCGGCGCGGCGCTCGCCGACCTTTCCCCGGCGCGGCTCGACTGCGGATCCGGCACGGCCGGATTCGCCATCAATCGTCGCGAGAAGACCGCGGCGGGCGTCCGGCTGGGCACGAATTCCGCCGGACCGGTGGACCACCGCGTGCCGGTGCTCCGCGTCACGCATCCGGACGGACGGCTTCGGGCCGTGCTGTTCGGCTACGCCTGCCACGGGACGACGATGCCCGCCGGGTTCAACGAGGTCGACAGCGACTTCGGCGGCTTTGCCCAGCGCGCGATCGAGCAGGCGCACCCCGGGGCCACCGCGCTCTACATGATTCTCTGCGGAGCCGACCAGAACCCGTATCCCCGCGGCAAGATCGAGCACATGGAACGGCACGGCCGGGAGCTGGCCGGAGCCGTCGAGAAGGCTCTGGCCGGGGGGCTCGCGGCCGTCCGCCCGCCGATCCGCACCGCCCACGAGGTCGCCCAGCTCGACTTCGCGGCCCACACGCGCGAGACGTTCGAGAAGGAAGCCGCCGCGGCCGGAACCGACGGCGCAAGCCTGCACAAACGCCGCCGCGCCGCGCGGATGCTCGAGGCGTACGATGCCGGGAAGCCCGCCCGCAGGCTTCCGTTCCAGGTCCATGCCGTCCGCTTTGGCGCCGACCTGACCCTGCTCGGCCTGAGCGGCGAGGTGGTGATCGACTATGCGCTCCGCTCCGCGCGGGAATTCCCCGGCGAGAACATGGTCGTCGCCGGCTACTGCAACGAGGTGAGCAGCTACATCCCCTCGCTCCGTGTGCTCCGCGAGGGAGGCTACGAGCCGGAATCCAGCATGATCTACTACGGCCACCCCGGTCCGTTCGCGGACAACGTCGAGGAAACCGCCTTCGCCGCCATCCGCCGCGTCATGGACCGGGCCGGTTGCATTGCAGGTCGTGCCGGTTCATCGGTCATCGACTTGGTTCCGGGCGAACTCATCGCCCGGGTCTACACACACGATATCCCGGTGGCGACCGGCGGTGTCTCGTGTCGGACCTGTGTCACCGAAGGGCTGCGCAAACATGGGCATCCCGAACTGATCCTATCCGTGGCCCTGCGCCAGGGCGAATCGCCGGGTCAGTTTCCGAGGGACGTGATGGACCTCTTTTATGGCATCTATGCCTATGCCACAAACGGCCACGGACTCAAACCCGGCCAACGAACGATCCTGGCGGGAGAGAGCTTTCTAGGGCGAGCCGATTTTACGACGATTTCGTATGTCGAGCCGATCCAGATTCTGCGCATTCCGATGACGAATCATCTCGCGGCCATCGTGTTGACCGCCGAGGAGGCCCGGGTGGCGGATGCCTTCGGGATGACGCGGGTGCTGGCCCGCCTCGGCGAAGAGTACCGCTTCTATCCCACCACGCCTTGGTGCGATCGCGACCGGAGCAATGTCGTATCGATGGCGGAGCAGGAGAAATCGTCGCTCCTGGCTCGAATGGGCCGGATGCTTCTGCCCGGCGCCCGCTTGCTTGCCGATGACCGGGCTGTGACGCTGCGGCTGGATCGCGCCGATGCGGTCGACATTGCGACCTTTGCGGGCCGGACCTCGGAAACGGGGATCTGCAGTGTCGCGTTGACGAGGCCGGAGCCCGGTTCGGATTGCTGTCTGGTCTGGAAGCCGGGGCAATCCCGGGATATGGCGATTGGCTGCAATCCCGGAAACATGGCCCGGAGGACGGGCAATTACGTCGGGTTCGTTGGCGATCAGTCCGCGAATGCGGTCAAGCTCGTCGAAGACGGATTCATGTTTCTGCTCACCGATGCGACGTGGGCGCGCATCCGCAGCGCTCTGGTCTCGGGGTCCGATCTTCTCGTGCCGATGGCGGATACGAACTCATCTCCGTTCCGCATCGAGTGGACCTCCGATCGGCCCGGGCCGGTGGATCGTCCGAAGGCACCCGCCCCCCACGGCGATGGCCGTGCCGCCGGGACCGAAAAACCTCTCCGTGCCATTTGACTTGCCTCCCGGCAGGGGTACGTTCAGATCGGGCGGTGCGCGTTTTCTCTGGGTTCTCCACCCAACCTCCTTGGCGCGCGCCGCCCTTCGCCTTTTCCAGCAAGGACCGCTGGAGGTCGTCCGCTCCGCAGCGGAACGGTGTCTCCGTCTTCACCGGCTTCGCATGGCGGACGCCTTCCAGTTGGCGGCCGCGCTCGTGGCGTGCCGCTTCGAGCCCGGGCAACTGCCCTTCGTGTGCGCGGACAGCCGGCTGGCCGAGGCGGCGAACCGGGAAGGCTTCCCGGTCATCCGCTGACACCCTCATGGCCGGATCCCGGCCAATCCGTCGCCGCCAAGGTGAACCGCCTCCCCCAAGAACCGCTTGATCGCCTTCGAATGGAAGAGCACCATCCGCCCCATGGGAGATCCGCCGCGTGCGCCAGGCGGGGACCAGAGCCGGCGTTAGACCCACGACAGGTCCATGATGATTCGAATCATACAAATCGTTCTGGCCATAGGAGCGCTCTTGGGAATGGTCGGGCTGGTCGGGCTGATCTGGCTGCGCTATCCCGATAATCACGGTGCCGGGCCGATGGCTTTTCGTTGGGTCTTCGGGGTCATTCTATTGGTGTCGATAGGTTGCTGGATTCGGACTGCCAAGCCTCCCGTCCCCGCTCTTGCGCTCGCTGTCTTGGGATTCCTTGCCGTGTGGTTCGTGGACGGGCGAAACATTATGGTGAACTATGACGAATGGGTCGCGCGAGGAATGCCCGCGTGGGGCACGACATCGGAACCGATGAACCGCTCTCTCCAAGAAGGCCACCGACGGTAACGATACGCTTGAATGCCCTGAGCGACACAAAGACGGACGGGATGACGGGATTGACGGGATGGGACCACTGAACAGCCGATCCCGTCGCATCCTGTGATCCTGTCCGGTTCGGTCTTCGTTCCTTCCCGTTACTTTCTTCCGGCTCCGGTCACCCGATGCCTTCGAACAGAACGGTCGAGAGGTAGCGTTCGCCGGCGTCGGGGAGGATGACGACGATGGTCTTGCCGGCGAAGCGGTCTTCGGCGGCGAGGCGGAGGGCGGCGGCGACGGCGGCGCCGCAGGAGATGCCGGCCAGGATGCCTTCCTCGCGGGCCAGCCGGCGGGCGATCTCGATCGCCTCCGCGCTCTCGACCTGCTCGACGCGGTCCACGATGGAGAGATCGAGCGTGTCGGGGATGAATCCGGCGCCGATGCCCTGGATCTTGTGCGGCCCCGGCTTGAGATCCTGGCCGGCGATCTTCTGCGTGATCACCGGGCTTTCCTTCGGCTCCACGGCGACGGCGACGATGGCGTGCCCCTTGATCTTCTTGATGAAGCGCGCGACCCCGCTGATCGTGCCGCCCGTTCCCACGCCGGAAACGAAGGCATCGATGTTGCCTTCGGTGTCGTCCCAGATCTCCGGCCCGGTTGTCGCCTCGTGGATGGCCGGGTTCGCGGGATTCTTGAACTGCTGCGGCATGAAGTATCGCTGCGGGTCCGAGGCCGCGATCTCCTCGGCCTTCTTGATCGCGCCCTTCATCCCTTCCGGTCCCGGCGTCAGCACGAGGCGGGCGCCGAACATCGCGAGGACGCGGCGCCGCTCGAGGCTCATCGTCTCGGGCATCGTGAGCGTCAGCGGATAGCCGCGCGCCGCGCCGACATAGGCCAGTGCGATGCCGGTATTGCCGCTGGTCGGCTCGACCAGCTCCATGCCGGGCTTCAGCACGCCGCGCTTTTCGGCGTCCCAGACCATGGAGGCGCCGATGCGGCACTTGACCGAGTAGGCGGGATTCCGGCCTTCAATCTTCGCCAGCACCGTGGCCTTCAGGCCCCGGGTCAGGCGGTTCAGTCTCACCAGCGGCGTGTGGCCGATGGAGATCGAATTGTCCTTATAGATGTGTCCCATGGTCGTGTCTCCTATTCCGACAGGGCCCCGAGGAGATCCTCCTCCAGGTCCTTCACGTTTTCGATTCCGACGGATACTCTCAGCAGACTGTCATGGATGCCCCGCGCATGGCGCTCCTCCGGCGTGAGCGCTCCGTGGCTCATGCGCGGGGGATAACAGATGAGCGATTCGACGCCGCCAAGGCTTTCCGCGAGGATGAAGACCTTCAGTCGTGAGAGAAACCGCTCGATCCCGGCGAAATCCCCGGCGAGTTCGATGCTGAACGTGCCTCCGAACCCTTCCATCTGGCGCGCCGCCAAGGCCTGCTGCGGGTGGGAGGGGAGGGCGGGGTGGTGGACCCGCGCCACGCGCGGATGCGCCTCCAGCACCTGCGCCAGGTGCCGCGCGTTGCGGTCGTGTTCGCGCATGCGGACGGCCAGCGTGCGCAGCCCGCGCAACACGAGCCAGCAGTCCCACGGCGCGGGGACGGCGCCGAGCCCGTTCTGGATGAACTTCAGGGATTCGAACAGCGCCGGATCGCTCACCACGATCGCGCCGCCGATCACGTCGCTGTGGCCGCCGAGGTACTTCGTTGCGCTGTGGACGACGATGTCCGCGCCGAGGTCCAGCGGCCGCTGGAAGAACGGGGTTGCAAAGGTGTTGTCGACCACGAGTTTCGCGCCGCCGCGGTGCGCGACCTGCGCGACCGCTGCCAGGTCGGCGATGCGGAGCAGGGGATTCGTCGGCGACTCGACCCAGACGAGCTTCGTGGCCGGCCGCATCTTCGCCGCGAAGTCGGCGGGGTCCTCGACCTTGGCATACGAGAAATCAAGCCCCCAGGGCCGATAGATGCGCTCGAACATGCGCAGGGTGCCGCCATAGAGGTCCTCGCCCGCGACGACATGATCGCCGGGGCGGAGGGTGTGCAGCACGGCCGCCATCGCGGCCGAGCCGGACGCGAAGGCGAGTCCGTGCCGGCCGTTTTCGAGCGAGGCGAGGGCCTCCTCGAGCGCCTTGCGCGTCGGGTTCCCGGTGCGGGTGTATTCGAAGCCGCGGTTCCGGCCGATGGCATCCTGCTGAAAGGTGGAGGTCTGGTAGACGGGCACGATGACCGACCCGGTCTTCGGGTCCGGCGCCTGTCCGTCGCGTATGGCTCGCGTTTCGAATCTCATGGTCGTGCGCTCCCCGGCGCCGGGCGGTCAGCCGGCGGCCTGCTTCAGGGCCTGGTCGATGTCGGACTGGATGTCGGCGATGTCCTCGAGGCCGACCGAGAGCCGGATGTAGTCCGGCGTCACGCCCGTCTCGGCCTGCTCCGCCGGCGTCAACTGCGAGTGCGTCGTCGACGGCGGGTGGATCACCAGCGTCTTTGCGTCGCCGATGTTCGCCAGATGCGAGAGCAACTTCACCGAGTTGATGAACTTCACCGCCGCGTCGTAGCCGCCCTTGACGCCGAAGCCCAGGATGCCGCCGAAGCCGCCCTTGAGGTACTTCTTCGCGACCGCGTGGTCCGGGCTGTCCTCGAGGCCCGGGTAGACCACCCAGCTCACGAGCGGGTGCTTCTTCAGCCACCGCGCGATCTCCAGCGCGTTCGCCGAGTGGCGCTGCACGCGCAGCGGAAGCGTCTCGAGGCCCAGCAGGAACTGGTGTGCGTTGAACGGGCTCAGACACGCGCCGATGTCGCGCAGCAGCGTCACGCGGATCTTGATGATGAACGCGACGTTGCCCATGCCCGGGACATCCCCGAGCGCGTCCCAGTAGACGATCCCGTGGTAGCTCGGGTCCGGCTCGGTGAACTCGGGGAACTTGCCGTTGTTCCACTTGAATTTCCCGGAGTCGACGATGACGCCGCCGATCGACGTGCCGTGGCCGCCGATGTACTTCGTCGCGGACGAGGCGATGATGTCCGCGCCGTGGTCGAACGGCCGCACGAGCCCGATGCCGCAGGTGTTGTCGACCACCAGCGGGATGCCCGCCTCATGGGCGATCTTCGCGATTGCCTCGAAGTCCGGGATGTCCAGCTTCGGGTTGCCGATGGTCTCGATGTAGATGGCGCGCGTCTTCGGCGTGATTGCCTGCTTGAACGCCTGCGGGTCGCGCGAATTCACGAACTTCACCGTCCGTCCGATGCGGGGGAAGGTGTGGTGGAACAACTGGTACGTGCCGCCGTAGAGGTTGTTCCCCGACACGATTTCGTCGCCGAGCTGCGTGATCGCCAGCAGGGCGTAGGTGATGGCGGCCTGGCCCGAGGCGACGCCCAGCGCGCCGGTTCCGCCTTCGATCGCGGCGATGCGCTGTTCGAAGACGTCCGTCGTCGGGTTCATCAGCCGCGTGTAGATGTTGCCGAATTCCTTCAGGGCGAAGAGATTCGCCGCATGCTCCGTGCTCTTGAACACGTAGGAGGTGGTCTGATAGATCGGGACCGCCCGAGATCCGGTCGTCGGATCGGGCTTCTGTCCCGCGTGAAGTGATTTCGTGAAGATTCCCTGTTCGCTCATGGTTGACGGTCCTTTCGGTTGGGTACTTGTCGTGTCTTGGTTTTCTGTTTATTTTCAGTCCGGTTGCCGCTGCGGTTCCGGGGCGAGGGACGGGGGAGGGCGGGGACGACTCGCCATAGACCGCTCCGTCTTCACAGATGCGAGCCGCCTGAGTCGTGGATCCGTTCGCCCGAAGACGTTCGATCGTGCTCGTGAGGATTCCGATGATCTCGTCGCACAGGCGGACCCTCTTCAGGACGCCGTCTTCCGGCAGCCATCGCCGCAGGCGGAGATAGCGACCGCGAGTCTCCCTTGCGGACCCGCGGGCGAAGTCGAGGAACCGGGCGTACTCCGCGCGGCTGTATCGGCCGTGCCCCTCTTCGATGTTGGCGCAGACCGAGTCCGCGGACGCAATCTGCTGGGAAATCAGCCGGCGGAGTTCAAAAACGGTATCCAGAGCCTTCATGTCGTCGACAACCGCGTCGAACAACAGAAGTGCCTTTCGATACGCGCCAAAAGATTCCAGACTCGCTTGACTCATTCCCGCCTTCTCCCTCGTCCCTCGCCCCTCGTCCCTTGCCTTCAGATTGCAAAATCCATCGTCGGCTTTTTGTTCCTGGCGCGGTGGCGGTCGGCGAGGTCCTCGAGCGTGATGGCCTCCAGCGCCTTCTCGAACCCCTTGCCCGCCGCGCGCCAGGCGTCGCGCATCACACCGGCGGCCACGCGGTCCGTTCCCACGGATTCCGCGCGTTCCGCCGGGTCCACCTCGCCGTCGAGGGCCGATACCACGTCCCGCAGGGTGATGCCGCGGAGCGATCGCGCCAGCCGGTAGCCGCCGCTCGCCCCCCGCACCGCTTCGACCAGTTGCGCCGCCTTCAGGGCCGCCGCCACCTGCCAGAGATACTTTTCCGACACCCCCTGGCGCGCCGCCGTCGAGCCGAGCGACACCGCACCCTTGTCGCCATGGATCGCCAGATCCAGCAGCAACCGCGCCCCGTATCGACTCCGCGTAGACAGCTTCATGATCTCCACCAATCCAATCGAGATAAGGGATAATACGCCAAGGCGAACGGTTGTCAACGGCTTGTCGCTCGATGCCGTTCACTTGAGATCCTCAGATCCCGCCCCCCTGCCCATCGGCGGGACCCGGTCCGATCCCCCACGTCACTCGATGCCAGGCGCGCTCGTGGAAGTAGAATCCAAAGACCTTGATCGCGGAGTCGACCAGGCTGATGCCAAGCCCGGTTCGCAGCGAGCCGGTGACCCACCATCCGACAAGGCAGGTCCCGACGGTGCCCATCAGGCGCCATGTCACGGCCTTGACGATGCTCCGCCGGTGCAGTTCGGTGCCGATCATATGCAGTACTCCAGAATTACGTTTCGGTCCCGCAGCAGGTCGCAGGTGCGGGCGACACCGGCGTCGATGCCCTCGGACAGGTCGAGCCAGAGGCTGGTCGCGTGGCCGGCGGGGTTCTCGCCGCCGACGCCCACGGTGAGGATCTCGTTCGGCCGGTTCAGTTGTTCGAGGATGCGGAGATCGTCCGCGTCGGCGCCGGTTAACGACGTAATGAAGATGAGGCCGGAGCCGGTGAGGATGCGCGCGAGTTCGCCGAGCCGCCGGATGTGGTCGTCGCGGGCGTCCTCGCCGAGATCGGCGTCGAGCCCGCGCTCGAGGTTCTCCATGCCCAGGTAGTACGCCGCAAAGCCTCGGTCGAACAGGGCGCGCTCGAGGGCGCGCGCGCAGGCGTCGCCCGAGCCGTCTCCGGCGCCGGTGAAGACGACGAACTTCGCGCCATGGCCGAGCGCCTGCGCGCGTTCGGTGGCCGGGATGGCGCTCGACTTCCAGGCGATCTCGCGGGCGCGGATATGCTCCTGGAGGGTCGATTCGGCCGACTCCACGGTGGCCAGGATGATGCCCGCGCCGGCGATCTCGTGGTGGTCGACGATGACCAGCCGGCCGGTGTTCTCGAGATCGGAAACGAGGTCGAAGGCGACCGGCTTGGGTGTCTCCAGAATGCACTCGGAGACGTCGTGGCGGTCGACCTGCTGCTTGTTGGCGACGGTGGACAGCTCCGTCGCGTCGAGGACGGCCAGCACCTCGACGAGCTTCACGGGCGAGCGGGCCGCTCCGAGCTTCAGTTTGTACGTCCGGCCGCGGACCATCGGATCGCGGCCCATCCAAAACAGATTCGCGCGGAAACGCGTCGCCGTCTTCAGCGGCGGATCGCCGGCCTTCACCATCCACTCGCCGGGGCGGATGTAGATCTGCGTCGTCAGGGTGAACCCCGGCGCCTCGCCGGCGGCGGCGGACGTCTTCAGGGGGCCGTTGAAATACTCGATCGACTGCACGGTCGAGGTCTTGCCGGAGGGCTGGAAGACGACGTCGTCGCCGACGCGGATCGTGCCGGTCTCGATCGTGCCCGCCACGATGCGGCGGTCGTCGTTCCGCGCGGTGAACTTGTAGACATCCTGCACCGGCAGGCGGAACGGCAGCGATTCGGGGAACTCGCGCCGCCGGAAGGCGTCGATCTGCTCCAGCACGGTCGGGCCGTCGAACCACGCTGTTTCGGGCGCGCGGGCGGCGATGTTGGCCCCCTGCATGCCGCTGACGGGAATAAAGCTGACAGGCCGGATGCCGAGACGGTCGAGGAAGGCGGTGTACTCGGCGCGGATGCGGTCGAACGTCGGCTCGTCGTACCCGACGAGGTCCATCTTGTTCACCAGGACCGAGACCTGGCGGAGGCCGAGCATGGAGAGCATGTAGCCGTGCCGCTTCGTATTCTCGCGGATGCCCTCCTTGGCGTCGATGACCAGGAGCGCGGCCTCGGCGCGCGAGGCGCCGGTGAGCATGTTCTTGAGGAACTCGACGTGGCCGGGGGCGTCGATGAGGATGTAGCGGCGCTTGGCGGTGCGGAAGAAGCACCGGGCGGCGTCGATCGTGATGCCCTGCGACTGCTCGTCCTTCAATGCGTCGAGCAGGAAGGCGTACTCGAAGGGCTTCGAGTTCCGGCGGCACGTCTCGCGAACCTGCTCGAGACGGCCCTGGGGCAGGGCGCCGGTCTCGACGAGCAGTCTCCCGATAACCGTGCTCTTGCCATGATCGACGTGACCGGCCATCACGAGGGTAATCTGTTCCTCGTCCGGGGTTGGATTTGGGAGGTTCATGGCGATGCCTACATGTAGCCGCCGCGCCGAAGGGTCTCGAGGCCGCCGCCGTCTTCCTTGTCCTGCGCGCGCCCCGACCGTTCCGCGACGTTGGCAAACCGGCCGGTCTTCAGTTCCTCGACGATTTCCGCGACGCTTCCCGCGGGCGACCGGACGCAGCCGGTGCAGGGAAAGCAGCCGAGGGACCGGTAGCGCGTGCCGCCGCCCCGGTCGAAGTAGAGCGGGATGATCGGGATCGACTCGCGTTCGATGTACTCCCAGATGTTCAACTCGGTCCAGTCGAGAAGCGGGTGGACGCGCACATGCGTTCCGGGTGCAAAGTCCGTCTTGAACTGCTTCCACAACTCCGGCGGCTGATCCCCCACGTCCCACTCGTTCTGGCGGTCACGGGCGGAGAAGTAGCGCTCCTTGGAGCGACTGCCCTCCTCGTCCGCGCGAACACCCACAATGACGCCCGTGAAGGTCTCCCGCACCGTCTCCGGCTCGAGCCGGCCGGTCGTGTGATCGAGCCGGAGCCGCGGCCATTCGCCGGACAGCGTGTGCTTGAGCGCCTCGCTCTTCAGCGCCTTGCAGCACTCGACGCGCGAGAGGGCGCCGTCCGGAAACGTCTGCTTCGCCGCCAGCGCCTGGGTGTTCTGACCGACGATGAGATCGAGCTTCCATTCGCGCGCGATGCGGTCGCGATACGCGATCATCTCCGGGATCTTGAAGCCCGTGTCGATGTGCATGAGCGGGAAGGGGACGTGTCCGAAGAACGCCTTGCGCGCCAGCCACAGCAAGACCGTGCTGTCCTTCCCGATCGACCAGAGCATCACCAGGCTCTTGAATTCCCGGTACGCCTCCCGAAGGATGTGCACGCTGTGCGCTTCCAACCTGTCCAACGAGTCCATTCGCCGCCCTCACGCTGCATCGGCCTTATACACGAGTGCGCCGATGGAGATACTACTATATCAGAATCCGGACGCCTGTCAAATCCCGCATGCGGCTTCTGTCGATCAAGGCGTGCAAAGTCCTAATGTGTGGCAGGTTAGAATTGCACGATCTCTCGATTTCGTGGTGCCCGTGCGTGGCCCAACGTGATGCCGGGATAAGATCTTCCACGAGGACGAAGCGCCGGAGGTGGACGGAGGGACGGTTCCGGTGCATGCTTTCGACATGAGCGGGGGCAAGACGGTCATCCGGTTGGTGGCGGCGGCAGAGCATGCCGCGGCGGCGCACCGGCTGCGGGTGGACCTGCCCGCGTGCGACTGGGTTTCGGTCGCTGTGCGGGGGGATCCCCGGGAGGCAGTCCTCGCAGGGGATGCCGATGCCGCCTTGGCGGTGGAGACGCCGCAGGACGCGGCCCTGGACTGGTTCAGGGTGCCGGTATTCGGAGACACCGTCGACCTCCCGGTGTTCGTGTTCCGGGCGGATGATCCGGTCGGGCGCCTCGTCCGGAGCCTCTACGTTCGCGCCGTGACGTTCGTCGGCGCAGGTTGCGGGCGCGCCGGCAACTGCACGCTCGACGGCGTCCGCGCCCTGCGCCGGTGCGAGGTGTGCCTCCACGACTCGCTGATCGACCCGGCGTTGCTCGACCTCGTCCCTTCCGGTGCGGCGATCGTCGACGTGGGCAAACGCCGCGGGTGCCATCATGCACAGCAGTCCGAGATCACGGCGGCCCTGCTCGACCACGCGCGCCGCGGGGCCCGCGTCGTGCGGCTCAAGGGCGGCGATCCGGGCCTCTTCGGCCGGCTGGCCGAGGAGACCTCGGCGCTCGAGGCGCTACGGCTGCCGTACCGCGTGCTGCCGGGCGTCAGCGCGCTCAGTGCGGCGACGACCGCCACGGGACTGCTCCTGACACGCCGCGGCGTCTCGCGCGGTTTCTGTGCCATGACGCCGCGAACTCACGAGGGGGGGCTGGCGCCGGTCGACGCCGCCGCCCGCGCCGCGCAGCCTGTCGTGCTCTTCATGGCCGTCGGTGTGATCGGGGGCGTTGTCGCGCAGCTTCGCGACGAAGGCATGCCGGCCGGGACGCCCGCGGCCGTCGTGTTCCACGCCGGCGGCCCGGAGGAGACGATCCTCCAAGGCGCACTCGGCGACCTGGCCGCGACCGTCTCGGGATTCCTTGCCGCGCGTCCCCCCGGCGCGCATCTGCCCCCGGGCGTGCTGATCGTCGGCGAGGTGGCCGGCGCGCCCCTGCCGCGGTCCGCCGGTGCGCTGGCCGGCCGCGTCGTCCGGCTGGCCGGCGGCGCCGCAATCCTCGACGCCCTCGAGGACCTCGTGGTCGACTTCGGCGGCCGCCCGCTACGCCCGCCGCGCCGCGGCGGCACTCCCGTCCCCGGATTCGCCGCCGCCCCGGCCGTCGCCGGCGAGGTGGAGGTCTTCGCGATGGCACGAGACCATGTGAACGCAGCGCTGACGTGACTGGCGCGTCGGGATCGCATCGTGTCGACGCCATGGACGCCGGAGCGGATGGAGAACGTTCCGGACCCCGCCTGCGATCCCGCCGCCCTGCGGGCCATGGACAAACCGGCCGCCCGATGATCCTCGCCGACTCCGCCTCCGGTCAGCCTGTGAAGGGCGTCGCCGTCGCCAGGTCGACGGTCGCGGTGCCGTCGGCGGCGCGGACGGTGCGGAGGCTGACGCGCTGGACGCTGATCGCATCGACGGGGCAGACCTCGACACACGCGTTGCAGCGGATGCAGTCGGCCTGGTTGATCCAGATCAGCTTCGTCGCCTCGGTCGACGTCGCCGGGTGGTGGCTCACGATCCGGCCCTCGCGGTCGTGGACGAGGTCCGCCGCCTTGACGATGCAGTTCGGCCGCGGCTTCACCTTGATGCACCAGTCGCAGAAGATGCACGCGTCCGGGTCGATCTCGTACTTGAAGTGGCAGAGGTAGCAGCGCTGCGTTTCCTCGACGGAGGCCGCGCGGTCGAAACCGAGTTCGACCTCGGCCTCGAGCGTGCGCTGCGCGGCGGGCAGCGACGGCATCGGCTGACGCGGAACGTAATCCATCTCGCGGATGCGGCCCGTGGTCTCGACGTCCTCGATCCGCGCCACCTCGCGAAGCCGTTCGGCGCCCATCAGGAACGCATCGACCCGGCGCGCGCAGTCCTTGCCGTGGGCGATCGCCTGGATCAGCGTGCTCGCACCGGTGGCGAAGTCGCCGGCGACGAAGAGCTTCGCAAGGGCGGTGCACGGGCTCGTTCCGCTGCGGAGCCAGCCGTCGCGGTCGACCAGCCCCGCCTGCAACTCTGCGTCGATCCATGCGGCGTCGGGGAACTGGCCGGTCGCCAGCAGCACGGTATCGGCGGGAATCTCGAACTCCGAGCCCGGAACCGCCACCGGCCGGCGGCGCCCCCCGGCGTCGGGCTCGCCGAGCTCGGTGCGGACGAACCGCATCGCCTTCACGCGGCCATTCCCGCCGACGTAGGCGACCGGGGCCACCATGAAGTGCATCGGGATGCCTTCGTGGTTGAGTTCCTCCAGTTCGCCGGGCGTGATCAGCATCTCGGTCTTCGATCGGCGGTACAGCACCTTCACGGACTCGCGGCGCAGCTTCATCACCGCCGGCTGCCCGTCGGCCGCCGTTTCGAATTCAAGCTCGACCGTCTGGGCCCCGAGCCGCGCCGCCGTGCGGGCACAGTCCATCGCCGTGAAGCCGCCGCCGATGATGACCACGTGGCGGCCGACCTCCGCCGCGCGGCGCTCGTTGGCCTCGAGCAGGAAGGGCAGCCCGTGGCGGATACCCGCGAGATCCGCACCGGGAATGTCGAGCAGGTTCGGCCGCAGCGTGCCGCAAGCCAGGACGACGGCGTCGTGGTCCGCCAGCAGCTTCGCCAGCGGCAGGTCGGGGCCGGCGGCGACGCCGCAGAGGATATTCACGCCCTGCCGCCGCACCTGGTCGACTTCGCGATCGATGACGTCGCGCGGCAGCCGGAACTCCGGGATGCCCTGGTTCATCATGCCGCCGGGCACCGTGTGCTTCTCGACCACCGTCACCCCGTGGCCCATCAGTGCCAGGTTGCGCGCCGCGGCGAGGCCGGCCGGGCCGGAACCGATCACCGCGACCGTCTTGCCGCTCGGCGGGAACCACGGGTCGAGGACGACCGGCTTCTGTGCCCTGAAATCGGAGGCGGAGCGCTTGGAAAAACAGATCGCCACCGGTTCACCGAGGCCCTCCCAGCCGTGGCGGCACTCGGCCTCGCAGGGCCGCGAACAGACGCGGCCCAGGATGGCCGGAAAGACGTTGTCGTGAAGGTTGATCCGGTAGGCGCGCTCGACATCGCCCCGATAAATTGCATCCAGGTAGCCCGGAATGTCGGTCCCGGCCGGGCACGCCTTCTGACACGGGATGTTGCGCGCCAGCCAGTCGAAGTCCTTCGGCGTCGAGGCGTCGCCGAGCAGCTTGGACACGGCGCTCGAAGGGTAGGGGGCGGGCGCGTCCAGCGGGCGTTGATCACGCGGTCCTCCGAGGCCGTGCGGGGCTTTCGTCCACGCGTGCGTCGGGGCCGGCGCACCGGCGGCCGCCGCCGCGCGGGCCTCGATGAGCGCCGTCGCGTACTCCGGCCTCGCCAGCGGCGCCGCCGAGGCGCGCTCGATCCACGGCACGGCGTCGGCCGCCCGGCCGAGACGTAGCAGCGAGAGCCCGAGCATGAATTGCGAGGCGCCGGGGCTTCGCCCGGTGACGTAGCGGCCGAAGTGATCCGCGGCTTCGGCGAACAACTCCTTGCGGAACGCGGCAATGGCGCGGATGGCGAGGACCGGGGCGGTCGCGACGCCGAGCTCCATCGCGCGGGTCGCGAAGAAATGGCTCGAGTAGACGTCGCCCCGGCTGTCGCCGCGCTGGAAGTAGGCCCGCGCCAGCAGCGCATATCGCGCGCCATCGTCCGGCGCGCCGGGCGCGCGCAGCAGATCGATGGCGGCATCGTTCTGCCGCGATGCAATCAGGGCCTCGGCCCTGCGGATCGACTCGTCCAGCGGGATCGTCATGCCCCGAAGTTGCCCCCGTCGGCCGTGCCTAGGATTCCCATGCGACCGCCTCGTCGAAGACCGGCTGTAGCTTCAGGTTCGTCTGATTCGCCGGCGTGCCGCGGACGGCCGGCACGCCGAGCCGAGCCGAGATCGCCTCCGTGCCGACGCGGCGTGCGAAGGTTGCGAAGGTCTCGGCGTCGTCGCGCCGGCCCTCGAGATAGATCTCAAGAATCCGGCGCACGGCCGGCGCGAGTCCGGCGGTCGCCACCTCGCACATCGGGCGCGCAATGTGCCCGGAGCCGTCGAGACCGCCGCCGATGCAGATCTCGAAACCCTCCTCGCTGCCCGTGTCCGTCGTCGTCCGGCGCCCCCGGAGGCCGATGTCCGCGATCCAGTGCTGTGCGCAGGAGTTCGGGCAGCCGTTCATGTGAATCCGCAGCGGGCCCACCTTCGCCCAGAACTCCCTGTCCGACGCCAACTCCGTGTGCAGCCGACGCCACGCATTGGGCGTGTCGGAGACGGCCAGATTGCACTGCGTCGTGCCGACGCACGCGACCATGTCCGGCAGCCGTTCGAGGCCCTCGGTGGCATAGCCGGCCGAACGGATGCGGCCGAGCAGGTCCGGTACGCGGGCGTCCGGAACGAAGCGGAACTGGAGGTTCTGGCGGGCCGTCAGCATGATCGAGCCGTCGCCCAGTTCGCGCGCCCATGCCGCGAAGAGCCGTGCGTCGCGGCAGGGCAGCTCGGAGCGGGGCACGATCAGGCGCACGGTGTTCATCCCCGGCTGACGCTGGGGAATGACGGTCTGGCCGTCGAGAAACATCGGGCCGATGTCCGCCGGCCCCGTCGCGCGTTCGATGCGTTGGAGGCCGGAGACGCCGCGGGTGCCGAGTTCGGCGAGGACCGCGTCGGCGAAGCCGCCGGGGCCCATGCGGTCGACAACGTACTTCAGCCGCGCGCGGGCGCGGACGCGGCGGTCGCCCTGAACGCGGAACACCTCGGCCGTGGCGCGCACCACGTCGAGCACGAGATCCTCCGGCACCCATGCGAAGACGGCCTTCGCCATGAACGGCCGGGCGCCGAGCCCGCCGCCCGCGTGGAAGCGCCAGCCGGTCTCCTCCGCGCCGTCGGGGCCCGCGCGGCGGACCGGATGCCAGCCCTGGCAGTTCATCAGCGTCTGGCCGCAGGCGCGCCCGCAGCCGGCGACGCTGATCTTGTGCTTCCGGGGCAGATTCCGCTGGCGGTCCTTCAGCTCAGGATCGTTCGCGATCGCCAGCAGCATGGGCCGCACGTCGCCGATCTCATGCGGGCAGACGCCCTGCAGCGGGCAGGTCACCACGTTGCGCGTGACGTCGCCGCACGCGTTCTTCGTGTCGAGCCCGACCTCGCGCAGGGCCTCGAGCACCTTCCAGAGGTCGTCCTTGCGCAGCCAGTGGAACTGCAGGGTCTGGCGGGTCGTGATGCAGGTCTGCCCCTGCGCGTATTCGTCGCCGAGATCCGCAATCCGCGCGAGCTGGTCCGCGGTCAGCAGCCCGCCGGGGATGCGGATCCGCATCATGAAGAAACCCTTCTGAAGCTGCGGGTAGATCCCGGTCCACTTGAACATCGCGAGTTCGTTGGGCGTGATGTCCGCGAGGTCGCGGCATGCGATGTCGTTCCTGAAGTCGAAATCCGGGTCGATCGACAGCTTGTCGCGTTCAACCTGGGTCAGATCGGGCTGTGCCGGCATGTCGGTTCCGTAGTCAGGGGTTGCGTTCCTGCGCGCCAAAGCGTAGGGGTTGGCGGCGATTTGTCAAACGCAGGCGGTTGCCGGAACGGGTGGAAAGTCCGGCAAAATGGCGGAGATTGAGGGCGGAATGATCGCACAGGAACTTGAGCGGGACTGGGCCGGGGTCGATCTCGCGGACGCCGGAGCGGTGATCGGGCGCGCGCTGGAGCTGTACCATCCGTCGGTTGCGCTGGCGTCGAGTTTCAGCTTCGAGGATTGCATCCTCATGGACCTGCTCGCGAGGCGCAGGCCGGACGCGCGCGTGTTCGCGCTCGATACGGGGCGCCTCGATCCCGAGACGTACGAGTGCGCCGAGGCCATGAGTGCGCGGTGCGGCCTGCGCGTCGAGTGGTATTTCCCGCAGCGCGAACCGGTCGAGGCGCTCGAACGGCAGAAGGGGCTCTTCTCGTTCCGCGAGTCGGTCGACAACCGCCGGGAGTGCTGCGGCATCCGGAAGGTCGAGCCGCTCGGCCGTGCGCTGGCCGGCCTGCGCGCGTGGATGACGGGCCTCCGTCGCGGGCAGGGCGTGACGCGGACCGACCTTCGCGTCGTGGAGGTCGATGCCGCCCACGGCGGCATCGTGAAGATCAGCCCGCTCGCAGGCTGGACGCTCGATCAGGTCAAGGCCCATGTCCGCGAGCACAAGCTGCCGTACAACCGGCTCTACGATCGGGGCTACACGTCGATCGGCTGTGCGCCGTGCACGCGCGCGATTCGTCCGGGCGAGGACGAGCGCGCCGGGCGTTGGTGGTGGGAGAACCCCGAGCACAAGGAATGCGGCCTGCACCTGCGGCCGGGGCCCTGAGCCGTGCCCCGTGCGCGTCCATCCTCCGCTTCGCCGTCCCGGCGTCACGCCGCATTCCCGGTCGCGCTCGTCACGACCGGGCGGCGGCTGCTGATCGCCGGCGGGGGGCCGGAGACCGCCGACCGCCTGTCCGCCGCACTGCGTTTCGACTGGGCCTCGATCGTCCTTGTGACGCTGGCGGTGCGCCCCGCGCTGCGTCGGCAGGCGGCACGCGATACGCGCGTGCGCCTCGTCGAGCGGCCGGTCTGCGAATCGGACGTGCGCGCCGCGGACGTCGTGATGGAGGGCTGCGGCGATCCGCGCGTCGTGGCGCGACTGTCCGCCTGGTGCCGCCGCCACCGTCGCCTTCTGAACGCGATGGATTCTCCTCCGCACTGCGACTTCCACGTGACGTCCTTCTTTGCCCGAGGGCCGCTGCTCGTCTCGATCGCCAGCGGCGGTCACGCCCCCGCGCTCTCCGCGGCGCTGCGCCGCCGGCTCGAATCCGCGGTCGGTCCCGGCTGGCAGACCGCCGCCTGCCTCATGGCCGACGCGCGCGGCGGTCGGAGCCCCGGCGCGGCCCGCCGTGCCCTGATGAAGGCCATCGCCGCCGATCCCGGGCTGCAAACGCACATCGCCCGCAACGACCGCCGCGCCATCCGCTCCCGAGTCGCGGAAATCGCCGCACGGGTGCCTTCTGGATCCGGGGCCGGCAAGGCCGTAAGGTGATGCGCTCATGAGGATCCAAGTCGATGCGGTGCCGACGCGCGGCGAGGTGCTTTCATGGCTGGCCCTGAGGGGGGCGGAGCGGGAGGCGCTCTACCGGCGCGCCGATGCGGTGCGGCGGGAGCGGAAGGGCGACGAGGTTTTCGTTCGCGGCATCATCGAATTCTCCAACATCTGCGCCAACGACTGTCTCTATTGCGGGATCCGGCGGTCGAACGAGAAGGTGCGGCGCTACCGGCTTCCGGCGGACGAGATCCTCGACGTCGCCCGGAAGATGACCGGCTGGCAGCAGACGACCGTCGTGCTCCAGGCCGGCGAGGCACCCTCCGCCGCCGGCGACCGCGAACTTGGCGAGATCATCCGCCGCATCAAGGCGGAAACCGGCCTGGCCGTGACCGTGTCCGTCGGCAACCGCCCGCGCGAGGTCTACGCAGGATGGCGCGACTGCGGCATGGACCGCTATCTGCTCCGTTTCGAAACCAGCGACCCTGCGATCTTCGCCCGGCTGCATCCCGACTGCACGCTCGACGAGCGCCTGCGCTGCCTGCGCGACCTGCGCGAGCTTGGCGTTCAGACCGGCGGCGGCTTCATGATCGGCGTGCCCGGCGAAACGCCGGGCGTTCTGGCGGACAACCTTCTGCTCTGCCGCACACTCGACCTCGACATGGTGGGCATCGGCCCCTACATCCCGCACCCCGACACGCCGCTCGGCGCGGAGCCCAACGCGTACGCGGACGATCCGGAGATGTTCTTCACCGCCGTCGCGGCCCTGCGTCTCGTGCATCCCCGCGCGCACATCCCCGCGACCACCGCCTTCGATGCCGTCTTTCCCGGGACGGGCCGCAACCTCGCCCTCCAGCGCGGCGCGAACGTCTTCAT
>CAYXFW010000001.1:13411-34250 GCA_964464305.1 uncultured Verrucomicrobiota bacterium | reverse complement strand
CATGCGCCGGGGGGCAGTTGCCGCGGCGCCTCCCGCCCCTCCGGCCGCGGCCGCGCCGGCCGGCGCGGTGGGCGACCTGCGCCTGGACCCGCAGACCGGCGAATTGTCCCTGAAGACGCCGAAGCCGATGTTCGTCGGCACGCCCGTGCCGGCAAAGGTGCCGAACCTCGAGCCGGCGGGCACGCCGCAGCCCCGGATGCGCCTCGTCGAGGAGGCCAAGTCCGGGAAGGCGAACGCCGAGTCCGCGCCAGCCGGAACGAAGAGCGACGCCGACACGCGGATGACCACGACAGCGCATTCCGTCCAGCCGTCGATCCTCGAGCTTGTAACCACCAAGATGGATCCGGACTCCGATGCCGCGAGCCGGGGCGATTTCGTCGCCATGGGATCCGGCGGCGGGGCTGCCGACGGTCTGTCGCAGGATTCGTATGCCCTCCGCCGCATCGACGCCGCCCGCCGCGCCGTCCGCGAGTCGGGCGCCGGGGTTGCCGCCGACGGGAAGGACAAGGCCTCCGGTCCCGGCAGCGCCGCGGCATCCGCGCCCGACGAAAGCCAGCTCGCGAGGGCCAACTTCGAAAGACGCTCCTCGCTGCCACGGGCCCCGGCCAAGCCGGAAATCGCACCACGCGATGTGCAGACCGCCTTCAAACCGGGGCTCCGGGAGCTTCCCGACACGGCCGTTGACCACTTCGCGGTTCGTTCGGAGAAGACCTCCTCCCCAACATCGCGCAAGTCCGGAATTTCCGGCGATACCGCGGCCGCCAAGTCGGAAATTGCCGGGCGCGAACAACAGGCCGCACCCGATCCCGGCCGGCCGACCGTCGCTTTCCAATTCTTCGGCGCCCCGTCTGAACCCCAGCCCGAGCCCGCGGAGAGCCTGAGCAAAGTGGCGGAACCTCTCGATCGTTCCGTCCCCGCCGCCGCGAAGGGAAAGGACATGATGGAACGTGCTTTTCCAGTGACCATCTTGGGGATGGTTGACAGTGACAACGGAAGAATCACCGACGAGAAAGCGGTCTTCGAAAAGCTGCTGGATCGAAAGCTGCCCTCGGAAACATCCATCCATTTTGACAAGGCGTCAGGTCATATGATCGTTCGCGCCGACCCCGGGACCATGAAGCAACTCACGGAACAGATGGAATCCAGCGGAATCGATCCTCGGGACATTCCGCCGGTTCGTCCTCAGGACTTCAGAGCGAAGATCGAGTCTCCGGACGGCAGATTCTCTCGGGAAGCGAAGGCCAAGCGTGAAGAAGCGGGAGCCATGTTCCGTGGCGCGATCATTCCTACACTTGAATTTCGCCAGACGCCGGTCACGGTCGTCATTGCCAGCCTCAACAAGGCCCTTCAGGAATCCGGCCCTGACGGTCGGAACTTGCAGGTCGTCATGAAAGGGATGCAGGACGATTCCGACAACAGGACGCAGGCCGAGATGCAGCCGCCCATCACCCTGAGCCTTCGAAAGGTCACTGCGCTGGACGCCTTGCGCTACGTGACCGATGTGGCCGGGCTCAAGTATCGCATCGAAGGCGAACGCGCCATCGTGTCTCCCATATCCGTCCCGAACGAACCGATGGTCGTAAAGGCCGTGAAGTGCAATCCGGCCGACTGGGTTGAAAAGGGACGTCCCTCGGACGAGGAAACGCGGAAGTTCCTCGTGGATATGGGGGTTCCGTTCCCGCCTGTCGCCGGGCTGCACTACGATGCAAACACCTCGCTCCTGACCGTCACCAACACAGAGGAGAATCACGACATCGCAGACCGCATCATCGAGGCGCTGGAAGCCGATGCGCAATGGAAACGTCAGCAGCCTGCGACCAAGCCTGCGGAGTTCAATCCGGTGGTGGAGACGGCGGAGAATGCGTTCTCGACGTTTTCGATCGACGTGGACACGGCGGCGTATTCGATGGCGCGGCGGGCGATTCTGGACGGGAAGCGGCCGGCGCCGGAGTCGGTGCGGACGGAGGAGTTCGTCAACGCGTTCGACTACGACTACGCGCCGCCGGCGAAGGGTGCGTTCGCGATCCACGTCGACGGCGCGCCGTCGCCCTTCCGCACGTCGATGGACGTCCTCCGCATCGGCATCAAGGGCCGGCGGATCGGGCGCGACCGGCATGTGCCGTCGAACCTGACGCTGGTGATCGACACGTCGGGGTCGATGCAGACCGACGACCGGATCGGCCTGATCCGCCGCTCGCTGCGGATGCTCGTGGGCCAGCTCGACCCGGAGGATCGCGTGGCGGTGGTCCAGTTCGGGTCGAAGGCCGCGTTGCGGCTCGAGCCGACGCCGGCGGCGCAGAAGGACGAGATTCTCAAGGTCATCGACTCGCTCGAAACCGCCGGGTCGACGCAGCTCGAGGGCGGCCTGAAGCTCGGGTACGAGGTCGCGGCGAAGGCGTTCCGCAGCGGCGCGTCGAACCGCGTCATCCTGATGAGCGACGGCGTCGCCAATCTCGGCGCGACCGAGGCGGCCGGAATCCTCGCGACCGTCGAGGCCCACCGCAGGCAGGGCGTGCGGCTGACCGTCCTCGGCTTCGGCTCCGGCGCCTATGACGACGCGATGCTGGAGAATCTCGCCGACAAGGGAGACGGGGCCTACACGTTCATCGACTCCGAGGACGAGGCGAAGCGGGTGCTGGTCGACAACCTCGCCGCAACGCTGCACACGATCGCGTCCGACGTGAAGATCCAGGTCGAGTTCAATCCGCGCAGCGTCCGCAACTGGCGGCAGCTCGGCTACGAGAACCGCGCGCTGACGCGGGAGCAGTTCCGCGACGATACCGTCGACGCGGGCGAGGTGGGCTCGGGCCAGTCCGTGACCGCTCTCTACGACGTGAAGATCGAGGGCCCGGCGTCCGAGTGGATCGGCACCGTCCGTGTCCGCTATCGCGACCTCGAGACCGGCCGCATCGAGGAGATCGAGCGGCGGATCACCAGCGGCGACTTCACGCGCGACTTCGCCGCCGCCTCCCCGCGCTTCCGTCTCGCCGCCGGCATCGCCGAATTCGCCGAGCTTCTGCGCCTCAGCCCCCACACCTTCTCCCAGGGCCGCGAACTTGCCGATGCGATCCGCGTCCTGCGCCCCGTGGCGCTGGAGCTCTCCATCGATCCGCAGGTCCAGGAGCTCGTCCGGCTCGCGCAGGCGGCGCAAAGTCTGCCGAACTAGGAGTTTCAAGTTCCAGGTTTCAGGTTTCAAGTTGGGGGCGCGAACGAACGTCACGTGTCAGGTTCCGACGATCCGGATCGGCCGGTTTCCAAGGGTTGGAAGTTCTCAGGATCTGACCTTCCAACCCTTGGAAGTTCCGAACGTGAAACTTGAAACCTGGAACTTGAAACTCTGCGGCCCCGGCCGCGGTTCTTCTTCCACCCCCATGACCACAAGATGAACGAAACAGGTCAGAACGCTTGCGGCGCCCGATGGCGCAGGCACGGCCGCGACGGCGCGCGGCCCTCAAGGCCATCGGAACTGTGCTCGTGAGACTGGACCTGGAGGGCGCCGCTCCGTCGGCGCCGCGGAGGACGGCGATGAAGACAAACCTGGTGCTGTGGGCGATGGCGGGGATGCTGGTGTCGTGCGTGACGCCGCAGGCGAAAGATGCGGGGCGGCCGGGCATCGAAATCCGCGAGCTCGATGTCGCGGGCGAGATCAAGGGCGACAACCTGATCGTCGGCGTCGCGTTCGAAGCCGACGTCCGCGCGTCCGGCGTGGAGCTCCCGGTTGCGCGGGGCATGCTCTCCCTCCTCGGCGCCGACCCGGCCGCCGCCTCCGCCGGACTCCCGCGCGGCGTGACCCTCAGCCGCCGGGAGGGCGACTACCTCCTCACGTTCGACCGGCGCGGCGCGCAGAAAGTGGCGCTCCGCTTCGCCGTCCAGGCCGCGGTCGAAGGCGACCTGCGCCGGGCGCGGGTCGAACTGCCCGATGCGACGATCCGCCGCGTGCGTGTGGTCAGCGACCGCGCCGACCTGGACCTCAAGTTCGACGGAGCCCTGAACGTCGAGAGCCTTCCGGGGCCGGACGGCGGCACCGTGGCAACGGCCTTTCTCGGTTCCGGCAGTCCGCTCGACATGCGCTGGCGGCCGAAGGTGGCGAAGCTGACGGGCGACCTCGCGGCCTCGTGCGACCTCCACACGATCGCGGTCGCCGGGGTCGGGGCGCTGCGGATCGATTCGCTGTTGACCTACCGCGTCGTCCAGGGCGCGCTGCGGTCGCTGGCGATCGACCTGCCGGCCGGGCTCAACGTGACGCAGGTTCGCGGGGCGGACATCCGCGAGTGGAGCATCGAGCCCGGCGAGGGCGGGGCGCGGCGGCTGGCGGTGGCGCTGAGCCGTCCGCAGGAGAAGGTCTACCAGCTCGGGATCGAGGGCGAAACGGTGCTGCCGGCGTTCCCGACGACGTTCGAGCTCGGCGTGCCGTCGCCCCGCGACGTGATCCGCGCCAGCGGCTTCCTGCTGGTCGGGGCCGACGGGGCGATCAAGCTGGTCGTGCAGAAGGCGGCGGGCCTGACGCAGATCGACCGGGCCTCGCTGCCGGACGCGAAGAGCGAGGGCATCCCCCGGCGCGCCCCGCCGTCGCGCAGCGCCTACGCCTACCAGTTCGCGAACCTGCCGGTGCAGATGCAGCTGAGCGCGGACGACATCGTGACGGCGATTCACGCGGAAGAGCGGCTCGTCGTGTCGCTCGTCGACAACGATCTGGCGCTCCAGGCGGCGATCGAGCTCGATGTCCGCGACGCCCCGGCGCGCGAGATCACGGTCGAGACCGACCCGGCGTGGACGGTCGCGCAGGTGACGGGCCGGAGCGTCGGCGACAGCGACGTCCGCGACGAGGGCGGGGTGCGGAAGGTGCGGGTCGTCTTCAAGCAGGAGCTCTCCGGCCGGGGGCTGGTCGAGCTGCGGCTCGAGCGGACGTTGAAGGACGGGGACCTGCGTTTCGCGGTTCCGCGGGTCCGCGTCTCCGGCGCGCGCACCGAGCGCGGCCACATCGTGCTGCGCGCCGAGAAGGGCGTGCGGCTCGAGCCGTCGACCGTGACCAACCTGCGCGAGATGCACACCGGTTCGCTGCCCGTGGCCGTGCCCGGCGCGCAGCGGGCGTGGCGGTTCAAGGACGGCGACTGGGCGCTGGCCGCCGGCATCGAGCGCGAGGAGCCCGCGCTGCACGCCGAGTTGTTCCACCTGGCGACGCTGGGCGAAAGCGGCCTCTATGGAAGCTGCTCGATCACCTACTTCATCGCCGGGGCGCCGACGCGTACGCTGCGGGTCCGCATCCCGCCGGAGCTTCGCAACGTGGAGATCACCGGCCGCGACATCCGCGCGCGGCAGCAGGACGGCGACGTGTGGACCGTGCAGCTCCAGGACAAGGTCCACGGCGACTACACGCTGCTGGTCACCTACCAACAGCCGGCGGCCTTCGAGGGCGGCGAGGTGGCGATGGGCGGCATCCGGACGATCGGGCCGGAGAGCGAAACCGGCTATCTCGTTCTCGCCGGCGCGGCCAGCCTGGCGTTCGCGGGCGAGAGCCGGCGCGATGCGGCGATCCTTCCGATCGCGCCGGAGGAGTTGCCCAGGGAATACGCGCTGCTCGTCAGCGACCGGGTGCTTCACGTGGCGAAGTACGTCGGCGGACCGCACGTGGCGGTGGTGAAGGTGCGGCGTCTTCCGACGCTCGCGCCGGTGGGGCAGGTGGCGGATCACACGACGCTCGAGACGCGCGTCGGACGCGACGGCGAGGCGGTGACCGAGGTGACGTGCTTCGTGAAGAACACGTCGCAGCAATACCTCGGCGTGACGCTCCCGAAGGGCGCCGCGTTGTGGTCGGCGAAAGTCGACGGGGTGGCCGTCCAGGCCCTCGACCGCGGCCAGGGGGCGGTCCTGGTGCCTGTCGAGCGGCGGCTCGATCCGAACCAGCCGTTGCGGATCGGCCTGACCTACGCGCAGCAGATGCCCGGGCTGGGCTGGTTCAACCGGCTCGGCTTTGCGGCCCCGGCGTTCGACACGCGCACGGTCTTTGCGCGGTGGAGCTTCACGGCGCCCGAGCGTTTCCACATTGCGGGGGGCGGCGGGACGATGATGGCCCCGGCGCGTCCGCCGACGGGACTTGCCGCCCTCGGCTCCGCGCTCGGCGGCTTCTTCACACGCCTTGTGGGCGGTGGAATCGCCTGGCTGGTCCTCGGCGTCCTTGTGGCGCTCGCCGGCGCGCCGGTTGCCTTCAACATCGGCGCCCGTCGCGCGGCGTCGTGGACCACATGGGTGGCTGCGGCCGCCGGGGCCGTGGTGGCTGTGCTGCTCGTCGCCTCGTCCGGCGCATGGGGTTGCTTAGGTGCGAACGGACCGGCGAACTTCGGGCTCGACCGCACCTGGGAGTTCACGAAGCCGGTAACGTTGGCCGACGGCGGCCTGGCGGTGTCCCTTGCCGTCTCGCCGGACTGGCTTGCGCTGGTCCGCATGGCGCTGACGGGTCTTGTGGCGGTGCTGGCCGGCGCGGCGCTGGTGCGGCGGGGCGTGCGCTCGGGCCGCCGGGTTGCCGGCTGGGCCGCGGGGCTCGCGGTCGTCGCATGGGCGGCCTCGTCGATTCCGGTCGCGCTGCCCTGGGCGGCGGGGATTCTCGGCGTCCTCCTCGCGCTCGCGCCGCTGGCCGGCTGGCTGCGCGCGATGCGTAACGCGGGCCGTCGCCGCGCATCCCCGCCATTCCCGTCGGAACCGCCGCCTGCGGGGGGCGATTCCTATGCCTCGCGCATTCCGCCGGCGTCCCCCGCGCCGCCTGCGGCCGGCGCGGCGGTCGCGCTGCTGTTGCTGGCGGCGGCGTCCGCCCCCGCGGCCGTGCGGGTTCCGGCTGCATCGGACGCCGTCGTGGCGCCCGCCGCGACCGTGCGCCGCGTCGAGATCGCGGTCGATGCGCCGGACGTCTCCAAGCCCGAGCCGCGCAACGCGCGCATCGCGATGGCGCTGTCGTTCAAGACGGCGGTGGCGACGAACCTGCTGGTCCTGCCGTCGCCGCGCGTGCTGACCGGCGCCGCGCTGGGCTCCGCGAACCTGCGGCTCGTGCCGTCGGGCGAGGGCGTCCTGCTGTACGCGGACCGCGCGGGCGAGTACCGCGTGTCGCTGACGAACCTCGCGCCGGTGATCGAACGCAACGGGGCGTGGATGGTGGACCTGTGGCTGCCGGACTCCGTGGAGAACGAGGTGGTCTTGAAACTGCCGGGCGGCGGGTGGGACGTCGAATCGCCGCAGGCGGTGTGGATCGAGAACCGCGAAGAGGCCCCGGGCGCCGTCGCGCGTCTCGTGGCCGGGCCGGGAAGCGCGATGACCGTCGCCTGGCGGCCGCGGCAGCGGAAGACGGAGACCGAGACGGCGGCGTTCTTCGCGGAAGTCAACACGTGCGCGCTGCTGCAGCCGGGTCTGGCGGGCCTGACGCATTCGATCCGCTACCAGATCGCGCAGGGCGAGCTGCAGGCGTTGAAGGTGCGCATGCCCGAGGGCGTCAGCGTGACGGCGGTCTCCGGCGTGGGGCTCGGCACGTGGCGGTTCGACCCGGCGACGCGCATGGTCGACGCGCTGCTCGAGAAGCCCGTCGCGGGCGCGTACGCGCTCGTGGTGGTCGCCCAACGCGCGTTCGAGGGGCTGCCCTATGAGGCCGAGTTGCGCGAGCCGGAGATCGTCGGCGCCTCCCGACAGCGCGGGACGCTCGCCGTGGCGGCGACGCCGGAGGTCCAGGTTTCGCCCGGCGACACGCCGGGGATGAGCCTGATGAACGTATCCGATTTCCCGGCGGACGTTGCGATGGCCGCGCTCCGGGGCGCGTCGGCCGGCATCGCGCCGGAGATGAAGCGGGCCTACCGCTACCACCAGCTGCCCGCGTCCGCGAAGGTCTCGGCCGTCCGCGTCCTGCCGGAGGTCCGCGTGACGGAGGAGGCGCAGGTGGATGTCTCCGACGAGCGCGTGGTGCTGACGTCGCGGCTCGCGGTGCAGATCTCCCGCGCCGGACTCTTCTCCATGAAGCTGGCGGTTCCGGAGGGCTTCGACGTCGACTCGCTCACCGGCAAGGATGTCAGCCATTGGGACGAGGTTCGCGACGGCGCCGCGCGCGGCGTGCTCGTGAATTTCTCGCGGCAGGTGTTGGGCGACACCGAGCTCAACCTCGTGCTCAGCCGCGCCGAGAAGCGCGTCGAGCCGGAATTGCGCGTGCCGCGGCTGGCGGTCGATACCGCGGCGAAGCACGCGGGCACGCTGGTCGTCAGCGGCGAGCGGGGGTTGCGCTTCGTGACGGCCGCGCGCGACGGGGTGACGGAGATCAACCCGCGCGATCTCGGCATCCAGCAGCCCGGCTGCGCCGCGTTCCGGCTGTTGCGGCCGGACTGGCAGGTGACGCTGAAGACCGAGGTGCTGCAGCCGGTGGTGAAGTCCGATCTCGTCCATCGCGTCGACGTTTCCGAGGGCCTGATGCGCGTGCGCGCGCACATCCGCTACGGCATCGAGCATGCCGGCGTGAAGCTGTTCAAGCTGCGGGCGCCGCGCCCGGGGCTGCCGCTGATGATCTCCGGCCGGAACCTTGCGCGGGTGCAGGAAACCGATGCGGCGACGGGGTTGTGGGAGGTCGAGCTGCACGGCAAGGTGGAGACCGACTACGCGCTGGACGTCACCTACCAGGACACGTTCGACCCGGCGACCAACACCCTCTCGGTCCTTCCGCTGCGCGCGGCGGGTGTGGACGCGGAGAAGGCATGGCTCGTGGTCTTCGCCGGCGGCCGGTTGCAGGTGAAGCCCGGCGACGTGCCGGCGGGCCTGCGGGCGGAGGACCCGCGCGGGATCCCCGCGACCTTCGGCGCGGGCGATCTTTCCGGGGCGGTGCTCTGCTACCGGGCCACGGACCTCTCCGCGCCCCTGCCGCTCTCGATTCTGCGGCACACGGCGGCGGAGGTGCTGCCGGGCCGCGTGCAGTCGGCGCGGCTGACGTCGGTCGTGTCCGACGACGGCCAGATGGTGACGCGCGCCGTGCTGACGCTCGATCCCGGCACCCTGCGCTTCCTCGAAATGACCGTGCCCGAGGGCGGCGAGGTGTGGAGCGTGTTTCTCAACGGCCGCGCGGCCTCGCCGCTCTTCGAAAATGGCCGCCACATGATTCCGCTCGAGCGCGGCGGGAGCGGCGCGGCGGTCGTCGACGTGATCTACGGCCACCGCGGCGGCGCGGGCGGCCTGTGGGCACGGCGCGAGGTGCGCGGCCCGACGTTCAACCTGCCGCTCGCCGACATTGAATGGGAACTCTACGTGCCGCCGCAGTACCGGTACCTCGGTTTCGGCGGAACACTCGTGCCCACCCCGGCTGGCGGCGCCGAGGTGGCAGCGTTCCGTCCGGAGGACTACGACCGGATGAACAAGCAGCTGATCGCCGACAACAACGGGCTGGCCGTCCAGGTGCTCGAGCAGGGCGCCGAGATGTGGCGCAACGGGCAGACGGTCGGCGCGCGCCAGGCCTTCGAGGCGGCCGTGGCCTATTCGCAGGGGAAGCAGGATCTGAACGAGGACGCGCGGATCCAGTACCGGAACCTCGCGAAGCAGCAGGCGGTCGTCGTGCTTGCCAACCGCCGCGCCGCGCTGAAGGCCGCGAACAATGTGGCGGACGAGTCCGGCCGCGAACAGATGCGCGGGTTCAACGACGGCAACTGGAGTTCCGACTACGCGCGGAAGATCGAGGCCAGCCTCGGGGCGAAGGAGAGCGAGAGCCTGGGCCTCGTCGCCGAGCGACTGCTCGACCAGCAGCAGGCGGCCGGCGCCGAGATCCGGCCGATCCGGATCACGGTCCCCGTTCAGGGCCGCCGCCTGGTCTTCCGCCGCGATCTCCAGATCAAGCCCGGCGCCGAGATGCTCGTGACCTTCCGTGCCGCCGGCGGTCCGTGGAGCGGCGCCCTCGCCGGCGTCGCGTTGCTCGCGGCCCTGGCCGCCCTCCTCGCCTTCGCCGCGCGTCTCTGGCTCGGGCCGTCCCGGAAGATGGCGTGATACGGCAAGGACGGGGAAACCACTAATCGACACTCATCGACACTAACGGGGGAGCCGGACGTGGGCGGGGTGGGCTTCATTTCCGCATGGGCGGACATGAGCGGATCTGGCAGAGTGGCGGACGGAAGGCGAATCCTCGTGCCGCGACGGAGTCGCCGCGGCACGCTGGGAGGGAGGCGGCGATGAGAGCAAGACTGGAGCGGACGGAGTGTGCGGGGATCGGCCGGCGGGGGTTCCTGCGGGCGGCCGGGACGGCGGCGGCGTGGGCGGGGATTGCGGTGCGCACGCGGGCGGCGCCCGCGGCGAAGGTGCACGACACGCGCGTCATCAGTCTCGAGGACGCATACCACGGCTGGCCGACCGTCGCGCAGCGGACCAACGGGGACCTGTTGCTCGTGTACTCGGGTGGCCGCGAGGGGCATATCTGTCCCTTCGGGCGCGTCGAGATGATGGTCTCGCATGACCGCGGCGCCACCTGGGGCTTCCCCCGCGTGCTGCTCGACAGCGACACCGACGACCGCGACGCCGGCGTACTGGAAACAGCGAAAGGCACGCTGCTGGTCACCACGTTCACCTCGCTCGCCTACGAGCCGCAGCTTGCGAAGGCGGTCGCGCGGCGCGCGGGAGATCCCGGGGCGTGGCCGGCGGAGAAACTTGCCCGGTGGAACGCCGCGCACAACCGGCTCGATGCCGCGGGACGGAAGGCGGAGCTGGGCACGTGGATGATCCGGTCCACCGATGGCGGCCGGACCTGGTCGCCGCGGATCGACAGCCTCGTCAACAGCCCCCACGGGCCGGCCCAGCTTGCGGACGGCCGGTTGCTCTACGCGGGCAAGGAGCTGTGGGCGGAGAAGAAACGGATCGGCGTGTGCGAGTCCCGGGACGACGGCGCGACGTGGACCTGGCTTTCGGAGATTCCGGCGCGGCCCGGCGACGATTTCGGCGCGTACCACGAGCTGCACGGCGTCGAGGCGTCGCCCGGCGGCCGGATTGTCGTGCAGATCCGGAACCACAACAAGACCCACGAAGGGGAGACGCTTCAGACGGAGTCGGACGACGGGGGCCGCACGTGGAGCGTGCCGCGCCCGATCGGCGTCTGGGGTCTGCCGTCGCACCTGCTGCGCCTGCGCGACGGCCGCCTGCTGATGACCTACGGCCACCGCCGCGCGCCGTTGGGCAACCAGGCCCGCGTCAGCGCCGACGGCGGCCGGACGTGGTCGGATCCGATTCTCGTCTCCGCCGACGCGACCTCCGGCGATCTCGGTTACCCGAGCACGGTCGAGCTTGCCGACGGCACGCTCCTGACGGTCTGGTACGAGTTGATGAAGGGCATCGACCGCGCTGTGCTGCGTCAGGCCACCTGGCGGCTCGAAGCGTAAGCGGGTCCGCTCCGATCCGAACCGCGGGGCGCCTTCGCGCCGGCCGTCAGGGTTCGGTACCCGGACGCGCGAGGGCCTTGTACTTGCGGTACTGGGAGGCCATCCAGAGGGTCTGGCGGACGACGCCCATCAGAATGTTGACATCGGCGATGGACATCGGGCCGCGGCTGAACGCGCGCTTGAAGCCGAGCATCATGTGGTCGGCCTTCATCTCGTGCATGAAGCCGATCTCCAGCAGCATCTGCCGCCAGAAGTCGAAGAGCCGCTCCTTCATCGCCGACGGGGCCTCGGGCGTGCGCTCCGACGGCGGCTGGTACGTGCCGGCGGCCGCGAAGAGCTCATAGGCGCAGACCATCACGGACATCGCGAGGTTGAGCGATGCGTAGTCCGGGGAGCTCGGGATGCGCAGGAGGATCGAGCATCGCGCGATGTCTTCGTTCGAGAGGCCGTCGTCCTCCGGTCCGAAAACCAGCGCGACCGGCGTGTCCGCCGCCGCCTCCAGCAGGCGAGGCGCCGCCTCGCGCGGCGTCAGCGAGTGCTCGCGGTAGAGACCGGGCCGGGCCGTCGTCGCCGCGACGAGACCGCAGTCGGCCACGGCCTCTTCCAGCGTCTCCGCCCGGCCGCGCCCCTCGAACAGGTCATGGGCATGCACCGCCATCGCCTTCAGCTCGCGCAGGTCGAGGTGGTCCTCCGGGCCGACGAGGACGAGGCGCGAAAGCCCCATGTTCTTCATCGCGCGGCACACGGAGCCCACGTTGCCGCCGTACACGGGGCGGACGAGCACAATGCGGATGGGGTCGAGCGGCGTCATCCAACGTCATGCGCCGCTTCTTCAAGGTCCTTCTCGGCGAACCGGAGCAGGCAGAACAGGTTTTCCAGCTCCATCGCGATGTTGATGTTCTGCACGACCACCCCGTTTCCGCTCTTCAGCAGGATCGGTGCGAAATTGAGGATGCCCTTGATCCCGGCGGCGATCAGGGACTCGGCGACCTGCGAGGCGACCGTCTCCGGCACCGTCAGGATCGCGACCCGGATGCTCTCGCTCTTCACGATGTACGGGATCTCGTTCAGATCCCGGATTGGAACCGGCGCGTTCGGGTCGATCTTCGCCGGGTCCACATCAAACCCGGCCACCACGCGGATTCGCTCCCTCGCAAACCCTCGGTAGCGCATCAGGGCCGTCCCGATCTTCCCGCAGCCGACCACGATCACGCGTTGAACCTCGTCCACGCCCAGGATGTGGTTGAGCTGGGAGATCAGGTCGTCCACCCGGTACCCTGCCCGCTTCCGGCCGGCAAGTCCGAAGACCGAGAAGTCCTTGCGTACCAGCGCTGAAGAGACGCCCAACGCGTCCGCAAGGTTGTCCGAGAACACCTTGACGAAACCCAGCGAGCGCAGCTTCTCCAGCACGCTCTTGTACTTCGTAAGCCGGATCACCACTTCTTTGGTCGCGCTCATGTTAACGGTACTCCATATCTCAGGCCGGCGTATCGTACTTTATCTTACGAGAAATGCAAGGCTTGTTGTTACGAACGTCACATAAGTAAGGATTTAGTGTGAAATAAACGCTTCAAATGTGCTTGAGACGAACTCGTATGCGGGCTAATCTCTCGGTTTTCAAAGCCGGGTCGTGATGTGGCGATGGGGTGGGGTGAGTGGCGGCCCGGAACGTGAATGGGGTGAGACATGCATGCGGTTGAAGAGTCCATGGCGTTGCCCAAGCAGGCGATCGAGCTGCCGGAGGATCTGGCGGCGTTCATCGAGGCATGGAAGGCAAAGCCGGGCAATCTGATCATGGTGTTGCACAAGGTCCAGGAGCACTATGGTTTCGTCCCCCGCGATGTCGCGTTCGAAGTGGCGGCGCGTCTGGATGTTCCTTTGGCCAAAATTTACGGCGTCATCACTTTCTACCACTTCTTCAAGCTTCGCAAGCCCGGGAAGCATCAGATCGCGGTGTGCATGGGCACGGCGTGCTATCTGAAGGGCGGCGAGGACATCATCAAGGAATTCGAGACGATTCTCGGCATCGGCCTGAACCAGACGACGGGCGACGACCAGTTTTCGATGGAGGCGGTCCGGTGCATCGGCTGTTGCGGGCTGGCGCCGGTGCTGACGGTGGACGGCGAGGTGTACGGCCGCGTCACGAAGGACCAGCTCGCGGGCATTGTCGCGAAGTATCGCGGGAAGTAATGCGCGCGACGGTCGACGACTTGGCAACCATGCAGGCGGGACGGTCCGGCGGCGCCGGGGCGGACCCGCGGGAGGATGGACGATGAAGCGATTGACCCTGCAGGACCTGCGGGCCCTGCGCGAACAGAAGAAGGCGGAGATCGCCCGCCGCGATGCGTCCGGCACGACGGGCGAGGTGATCATCGGCATGGGCACCTGCGGCATCGCCGCCGGTGCGCGCGCCGCGGCCGACGCCTTCGTCGACGAATTGGGCAAGGGCGGGCTGACGCATGTCGCCGTGAAGCAGACCGGCTGCATGGGCCTGTGCTACTCCGAGCCGACGGTCGAGGTCCGGATGCCCGGCATGCCGGCGACCGTTTACGGGGCGGTCAGCGCGGACATCGCGCGGAGGATCGTTCGCGAACACATCCTCGGCGGGCGGCTGGTTGGCGACCACGTGTTCGACAAGCCCGCGGTGGACCTCGCGCCGACGCTCGGCCGCGGGACGAAGTGAGGCAGGCCATGGCAATCCAACATTTCATTCTGGTGTGCGGCGGAACGGCCTGCGAATCGTGCAAGAGCGGGACGCTGCACGACACCCTCGTCACGGCGGTCCGCCAGAGCGGGCTCGAAGGCAGCGTCCAGGTCGTCAAGACCGGCTGCTTCGGCTTCTGCGAACAAGGCCCGGTGGTGAAGATCCTCCCCGAGGAGACCTTCTACGTCCACGTGAAGCCCGAGGACGCCGCCGAGATCGTCGCCGAGCATCTCGTGAAGGGACGCCCGGTCGCCCGCTTGCTCTACGCCTCCGGTGCGAAGAAACTCCCCGAGCTCGACGGCATTCCGTATTACCAGAAGCAGTTCCGCATCGTGTTGCGCAACTGCGGTCTGATCGACCCGGAAAACATCGACGAGTACATCGCGCGCGAGGGCTATGCCGCGCTCGAGAAGGTGCTCTTCCAGATGAAGCCGGACGACGTGATCGAGGAGCTCCGGAAGTCGGGTCTGCGCGGCCGCGGCGGCGCGGGATTCCCGACATGGAAGAAGTGGGTGTTCTCGAAGGACGTCAAGGCGGACCAGAAGTACATCATCTGCAACGCCGACGAGGGTGACCCGGGCGCCTACATGGACCGCAGCACGCTGGAGGGCGATCCCCACTCGATTCTCGAGGCGATGACGATCGCCGGCCACACGACCGGCGCGACGCAGGGCTACGTCTATATCCGCGCCGAGTACCCGCTCGCCATCAAGCGGCTCGAGATCGCGATCGCCCAGGCGCGCGAGCGCGGGCTGCTCGGGAAGGACATCCTCGGCAGCGGCTTCAACTTCGACATCGAGCTCCGTCTCGGCGCCGGCGCGTTCGTCTGCGGCGAGGAGACCGCGCTCATCGCCTCGATCGAGGGCCGGCGCGGCATGCCGATCCCGCGGCCGCCGTTCCCGGCCGTCCGCGGCCTCTGGGGCAAGCCGACGGTCATCAACAACGTCGAGACGCTCGCGAACATCCCGGTCATCCTCCTGAAGGGCGGCGACTGGTTCGGCGCAATCGGCACCGCCACGTCGAAGGGAACGAAGGTCTTCGCCCTGACCGGCAAGATCAACAACTCGGGCCTCATCGAGGTGCCGATGGGCACGACGCTGCGGGAGATCATCTTCGACATCGGCGGCGGCATCAAGGACGGCCGGAAATTCAAGGCCGCGCAGACGGGCGGTCCCTCGGGAGGCGTGATCCCGGAGCAGTTCCTCGACACCCCGATCGACTACGAGTCGCTCAATGCGCTGGGTTCGATCATGGGCTCCGGCGGCCTGATCGTCATGGACGAGGACGACTGCATGGTCGACGTGAACCGCTTCTACCTCGAGTTCTCGGTCGACGAGTCCTGCGGCAAGTGCGCCCCGTGCCGCGTCGGCGGGCGCACGATGTACAACCTGCTCGTCGGCATCAGCGAGGGCCGTGGATCGGTGGCGGACATCGACCAGCTCCGCGCCGTCGCGCACGCGATGCAGAAGGCCTCGCTGTGCGGCCTCGGACAGACGGCGCCGAACCCGGTCATGTCGGCGCTCAAGTACTTCGGCGACGAGTACCGCGTCCACATCAAGGACCACAAGTGCCCGGCCGGCAAGTGCAAGGCGCTCGTGACCTACTCGATCCTCGCCGACAAGTGCATCGGATGCACGCTCTGCGCTCGGCGGTGCCCCGTCAACTGCATCAGCGGCGCGCGCCGCCAGACGCACGTCATCGATCTCAGCCGCTGCATCAAGTGCGGCGAATGCTACGACGCCTGCAAGTTCGAGGCCGTCCAGCGCGGATAAGGGAACCAGGCCATGGACAAGATCAAGCTTCAGATCAACGGAATCGACTGCGAGGTGGAACCGGGGACGACGATCCTCAAGGCCGCCGAGCAGGTCAACGTCAGGATCCCGCGGTTGTGCTACCACCCGGACCTCCCGGCGTGGGCCGCCTGCGGCATCTGCGTCGTCAAGGTCGAGGGCTCGCCGAAGATGCTTCGCGCCTGCGCGACCCCGGTCGGGCCGGGCATGAAAATCGTCACGCACGATCCCGAGATCGTCCAGGTCCGCAAGTCGGTCCTCGAACTCATCCTCTCGACGCACCCGAACGACTGCCTGCGCTGCCCGCGCAACGGCAACTGCGAGCTGCAAACGCTCGCAGCCGACTTCGGCATCCGCGAGGTGCGTTTCGAGCAGCGCGTCGCGAAGATCCCGGTGGACGATTCGACGAAGTCGATCGTGCTGAACCCCGAGAAGTGTGTGAAGTGCGGCCGCTGCGCGATCGTCTGCCAGCAGATGCAGAACGTGTGGGCCCTGGAATTCGTCGGCCGCGGCGAGAACACGCGTCTGGCCCCCACGGGCGACATCCAGCTCGCCGACAGCCCCTGTATCAAGTGCGGCCAGTGCACCGCGCACTGTCCCGTGGGCGCGATCTACGAGCACGACGAGACGGACCGCGTCTGGCGCGTGCTCCAGGATCCGGAGCGGTACGCGGTCGTGCAGATCGCCCCGGCCGTCCGCGTCGCGATCGGCGAGGCCTTCGGCTACGAGCCCGGCACCGTGCTGACCGGCAAGACCTATGCCGCGCTGCGGCGCCTCGGCTTCAAGGCCGTGTTCGACACGAACTTCGCCGCCGACCTCACGATCATGGAGGAGGCCAGCGAGTTCATCCAGAGGTTCGTCCACGGCAAGGGCGACCTGCCGCTGATCACGAGTTGCTGCCCCGCATGGACCGATTACATGGAGAAGTACGCGCCGGACTTCATCGGCAACTTCTCCACGGCCAAGTCGCCGCACGCGATGCTGGCCGCGATGGCGAAGACCTACTACGCGGACAAGATGGGCATCGATCCGGCGAAGATCTACGTCGTCTCCATCATGCCGTGCACGGCGAAGAAGTTCGAGATCACGCGGTCGAAGGAGATGTACGACGGCGACCGGCCGTTCGTGAACGTCTCGCTGACGACGCGCGAGCTGGCGCGGATGATCAAGGAGTGCGGCATCGACTTTGCCGAGCTGCCGGACGAGGAATGCGATTCGATCCTCGGCAACTACACCGGCGCCGGCACGATCTTCGGCGCCACCGGCGGCGTCATGGAGGCCGCGCTGCGGACGGCGCACTACTTCGTCACGAAGCGCGAGCTCGAGGACGTCAACTTCATGGCCGTCCGCGGCCTGGAGGGCGTCAAGGAAGCGAAGCTGAACGTCGCCGGCAAGGAAATCCGGATCGCCGTCGCGCACTGGATGAACAACATCGAGATCGTGCTCGACCGCGTGCGCGCCGCGCGCCTCAAGGGCGAGGAGCCCCCGTACCACTTCATCGAGGTCATGGCCTGCCGCGGCGGCTGCGTCGGCGGCGGCGGCCAGCCCTACGGGGCGGACGACGAGGTCCGCCGGCGCCGCGCCTCGGGCATCTATCAGGACGATGCGATGAGCGCGAAACGGTGCTCGCACCAGAATCCATACATCCAGAAGATCTATGCGGAGTTTCTCGGCGCCCCGCTCAGCGCGAAGGCGCACGAACTGCTCCACACGCACTACCAGAACCGGCCCGTCTACACGAAGTAGGGGTCAATCCTTGGCGGCGACGAAGTCGGCGGGGCGGGAGCGGCAGTAGTCGACGACGGCGGGGATGTCCTCCGCCCGGATGCCGCGCCAGAAGATGTGCCACGGCTTTTCGCGGATCAGCCCGTCGGCCTGCCGCTCATACCACCCGTTGATCGGGTTGCCCGGGCGCGAGCGCCAGAAGAGCGACGGATGGCCGGCGACCGTCTCGTTCCACAGCTCCTGTGCGAGTCCCTCGCCGCGGGCCTCGGTGCCGACGGCAAACTTGGAGAGGTACAACCCCGCGGGGTGGGGCTCGAGCAGCACGGCGCCGCGGTAGTCCTCCTCGAGATAGACCTCGGAGGCGTCGCGCAGCGTCTCGGGTCGCGCCAGCGGCCGGCCGAATGCTCCGACGAGCAGGGCCATGAGACGGTCGGAATCGAGCGTGGCAATCCCGGCGACATGGCGGATGACGCTGCCGCGCCGGATCACCGTGCCCTTGCCACGCACCGTGAACAGCTCCGCCAGGAGGTCGAGCGGCGAGGCGACCGAAACGTGCATCCCCGGGGCGGCCGCAAGGCACTGGGCCGCGAGGTCGACCGTCTCCTGCTCCCCGTCCGCCAGCACATGGCCGTTGTCCCCCTGCAGCAGGTGAAGCGACACGGGGCGGTCGGCTCCGTCCCGCAACGGCCCGCGCGCGCGGAGAAAATGCAGCCGGCGCACGACCGCCGGAATCAGCGACCGCAGCACCGCGGCGGCAGGGATCGATGCCGAGCACACCGCGAGCACCTTCTCCTGCTGCCGGGCGATCGTCAGTTGTCCCTCGACCATGTCAGCCCATTCGGGATCGCCGGCCGCCTCCACGACGAGGGACGCCGGAAGGGCGCGCACGAGCGAGCTGCGCATCGCCTGCGCCTCCGGCCCGCATAGAAGGATCATGGGCGTCAGCTCGAGGCGCAGGAGAAACTGCAGGTCGAACGCGATCGCCCCCTCGGACTGTTCCATCGCGGCCGCGTCGGGCATCAGGGCCGCGAAGCAGGTTCCCGGCGCCGTCTGGAACTTGCGGAGGTAGAATTCGTACTCGTCCCGGCGGCCGATGCCGTCGAGAAACAGCCGCAGCGTGGTGGATAGCAGCATGCGTTTCTTATATCACGTCCGCGCGCGGCGGGACAGGGGGGGGAGCCCGAAAACGCTTGCATGGGGGGCGGGGCGGCGCTTTGCTTGTCCCCGGAGGAACCGCCATGAACGCACGAAGCCTGCTGCTCGCGGTTGCGGTCGTCGGGGCGTGGATCGCCATGGCCGCCGAGACCCCGCCCGCGCCCGCGCCGAAGCCGCCGCCGAAGACCGCGGTGGTGGTGACCGATCCGATGGAGATCCAGCTTCCGGACATGCAATTCCGGCAGGCCACCGTGGCGGAGATCATCGACTGGATCCAGGCGCGGAGCGTCGAGGCCGATCCGGCGGGCGTCGGGGCGAACCTGCTGTTCAAGGACGACCCCAAGCGACCCGTCGGAACGACCCGCCTGACCCTCGTGCTGACCCGCCCGACCGTGCGGCGCGCGCTGGACCTCCTGGCCTCGGTCGCCACCCTGCATGTCCGGCAGGACGCACGGGTGATCGTCATCACGCCGTCGCAGACGGTCATCGGCCGGTAGGGCCGCTACCCGGCGAAGACAAGGTCGCCGAAGCAGCGCGGCAGGTGGAAGTTCATCTCGTCGACGGGCGACCATGTGATCCAGTGCGGCGCCGGCGTGTCGTCGCCGCATTTGTAGAAGTTGCCGCGCCAGCGGTCGCCCGGGCGCGGCGCTTGGGCGCCGGTGGCGCGGACGAGCACGTCGAACGGGATCGAAAACGCCAGTCGCCAGTCCAGCGGTCCCGCGACCGCGGGCTCCGTGCGCGGCGGCATCGTCGGGACGACCCTCACCCCCGGCACGTCCTCCACCCCGAGGTCCCGGAAGGCGCGGAACCGAGCCGGCGCGACGCGTACGGGGTCCGTGATGTGCTTCACAAGCCACGACCCGCCGCAGTTGAATTCGAAGTTGCAGTAGCCGGAACCGGGGTGGGGCTCGACGAAGAACTCGACGCACGAGTCCTTCCACACCGACGCGCCGAAGCCCTCGTGAACGCAGCGCACCTGCACGTCGTGGACCTCGAAGAGCCCGTGGATACGCTCGTCATCGTACAGCAGCCGGACCTTCGCGCGCGGCTCCGCCGTGCGGCTCTCCGGTCGCGCATGGACGATCCCGGCCACGGCGGCATGCGCCCAGGCCGGGTCGTCCAGCATCGCCGCCGCGCCGATCGTCCCCCTCCGTATTTCATAGGTTGGCATTTTCTTCGCTCCCTGGGGCACAGGCCGGAACTTGAAACTCCCCCCTGACACCTGAAACCTCCGTCTTCCTACACGATCAGCATGCAATCCCCGTAGCTATAGAACCGGTACTTCTCGCGCACGGCGGTCGCATAGGCGTCCAGAATCGCCTCGCGGCCGGCGAAGGCGCTGACGAGCATGAGCAGGGTGGACCGCGGCAGGTGGAAGTTGGTCAGCAGGGCGCCGATGCAGCCGAACTGGTACGGCGGATGAATGAACAGCTCGCTGCGCGCGATGCCGGAGGCGACGAGGCCGTCGCTGCGGACGGAGGTCTCGAGCGCGCGGACGGAGGTCGTGCCGACGGCGAGAATGCGGCGTCCTTCGGCCCGCGCCCGGTTGATGCTATGCGCGGCCTCCGCGGAGATCTCGTACCGCTCCGAGTCCATCTTGTGGCCGGCGAGATCGTCCGCCGTGACGGGCCGGAACGTGCCGGGCCCGACGTGGAGCGTGACCTCGACGGTCTCCACGCCGCGCCGGCGGATCGCCCCGAGCAACGTGGGCGTGAAATGGAGCCCCGCCGTGGGCGCGGCGACAGCGCCGGGCTGCCGCGCGAAGACGGTCTGGTAGCGCGTGCGGTCCTCCGCCGGCTCCGGCGCGGAGGCGGGCCGGTGGATGTAGGGCGGCAGCGGCGTGCGGCCCTCGGCCTCGAGCAGCTCCAGCACGGGCACATCGGACTCGACGCGAATCCGCGCCGCCCCGCCGCCCAGGTCCTCGATCAGCTCCGCGGAGGCCCGGCCGGAGCCGAGCGGGATGCGGTGCCCCGGCTTGGGCCGGCGCCGGGAGCGGAGCAGCACGTCCCATGTGCCGTCCTTGCGCTCCTCGAGGAAGAAGATCTCTACGCGGCCGCCGCTGCCTTCCTTGTGGCCGTACATGCGGGCCGGAACGA
>CAYXFW010000001.1:0-13401 GCA_964464305.1 uncultured Verrucomicrobiota bacterium | reverse complement strand
CGGAACGACGCGCGTGTTGTTGACCACCATCACGTCGCCCGGATCGACGTACTCCGGCAGTTCGCGGACGATGCGGTGCTCAAGACGTCCGTCGTCCCGGTGCAGCACAAGCATCCGCGCCGCGTCGCGCTCGGGCGCGGGCGTCTGCGCGATGAGCTCGGGCGGCAGTTCGTAGTCGTAGTCGGAGGTCTTCAAGGAAGGTGTCGGGTCTCAGGTTTCAGGTGTCGGGTGTCGGGTGTCGGGTGTCGGGGGGAGTTTCAAGTTTCAAGTTTCAAGTTTCAAGTTGAAACGGCAAGCGTCGACATCGGGGGGCGGTTTATGCAAGCTCATGTTTTGGGCGAGGATCGAACGACGGAGGCTGGACGATGAACTCGATGCGATGGGCGGCGGGTCTGATGTTGGCGATGACGCTGGCGACGGTGGCCGCGGAGCCCGTGAGGGTCCTGGCGGATTCCGCGCGGCCGGGATCGCTGGCGGCGTGCCGCGGTTCCGCCGCCTCCGTGACCTCCGCGCCGTCGGGCGCCCTCCGCGTCGAGACCCGCGCCAGCGCGCGGTGGCCCGGCGTCGAGTTCCCCGCCGGCGGGACCGCATGGGATCTCCGGACATTCGACCGGATCGAAGTTGGCGTGCGCAACCCGGGCCTCGAGCCGCTGACGGTGAGCGCGCGGGTGGACGACGCCCTGTCGGGCCGGTCCAATCGATGGCTCTCCGGACGCGCCGAGATCGCGGCGGGCGGGGAGGGCATCGTCACCGTACGCCTGTCGGCCACCCCGGTGCGGCCGACGCGGCGTCTCGACCTCATCGGCATGCGCGGCGCACCGGGAGAGAATGCGAAGATCGACCTGCAGGCCGTCACCCGCGTGCTGGTCTTCGTCGGCGAACCGAAGGCTCCGTGCGCCTTCGACGTGACCCGGATCGAGGCCCGAGGCGCCGTGAAGGTGATCGACGCGGACCGGTTTCTGCCGTTCATCGACGAGTTCGGTCAATTCGTCCACGCCGACTGGCCGGGCAAGGTGAAGGGGACGAACGATCTGGCCGCGCGCCGCGCCGCCGAGGCGGCCGACCTCGCCGCGCGTCCGGAGCCGCCGGGCCGGGACCGCTTCGGCGGATGGGCCGCCGGGCCCCAGCTCGCGGCGTCGAGGCACTTCCGCGTCGAGAAACTCGACGGCCGGTGGTGGATGGTCGATCCCGACGGCCGCCTCTTCTGGTCCTTCGGCGCCGACTGCGTACGGGCCGAGAGCGGCACGCCGATCACCGACCGCGAGGCCTACTTCGCGTGGCTGCCGGAGAAGGACCCGGCCTACGCCCGGTTCTTCTCGAAGCACAACGGCGCGGCCCACGGCTACTACGAGACGATGCGCGGGTACCGGGGATTCGACTTCGCCCGCGCCAACCTGCTGCGGAAATACGGCGACGGCTGGGAGGAGGCATGGATCGATCTCGCGCACCAGCGTCTGCGAAGCTGGGGGCTCAACACGGTGGCCAACTGGTCCGAGGCGGGCGTCTGCGCGGCCCGGCGCACGCCCTATACCGCCAACGCCAGCTTCACATCGCGACCGATCGCAGGTTCCGAGGGATACTGGGGCCAGTTTCCCGATCCGTTCGATCCGTCGTTCCGCGAGGGCATCCGCAAGGCGATGGAGAAACAAAAAACCGCCGGCGCCATCGGCGACCCGTGGTGCGTCGGGTTTTTCGTGCACAACGAGCTGGGGTGGGGGAAGGAGACCTCGCTTTCCGCGGCGGCCCTCCGGTCGCCGCCCGACCAGCCGGCCAAGCGGGCGGTCGTCGACGCCCTGCGCGCACAGCATGGCGACGTGGCGAAGCTGAACGCCGCATGGGGGACGCAGCACGCTTCGTGGGACGCGCTCCTCGCGAGCACCAACGCGCCGGACCCGCAGGCGGCGAAGGCCGGCCTCGAGACGCTCTATACGCGCATCGCGGACGAGTATTTCCGCGTGATCCGCGAAGAGGTCCGGAAGGCCGCGCCGGACCAGATGTACTTCGGGTGCCGGTTCGCGTGGGTCAACGACCTGGCCGTCCGGGCCGCGGCGCCGTACTGCGATGCGATCGGCTTCAACAAGTACGAGTATGACGTCGGGAAGCTGAAACTCCCGGACGGCATCGACCGCCCGGTCGTCATCGGCGAGTTCCACTTCGGGGCGCTCGATCGCGGGATGTTCCACACGGGACTGAAGGCGACGGCGGACCAGAACGACCGCGCCGCCAAGTTCAAGGCCTACCTCGAGAGCGCTCTTCGCCATCCGAACATTGTCGGCGCGCACTGGTTCCAATACCGCGACCAGGCGACCACGGGGCGGACGGACGGAGAGAACTACCAGATCGGTCTCGTCGACATCTGCGACACGCCGTACCCGGAGACCCTCGCCGCCGCCCGGGCCGTCGGCGCGGAGATGTACGCCCTGCGCGCCGGCGCCGCGGCGAAATAGACCGGCCGGGACGGTTCTCCAAACGTCCGAGGGCCAGGTTTCAGGTGTCAGGACGGACGCGGCGGCTGTCCGCTCGAATTCCCGCCGCGCTCGTTGCGTTGTGGCGTTGCCCTTCCGGCTCACAGATCGAGGAAGTTCTTCAGGATCCGCTTGCCGTCCTGCGTGAGGATGGACTCCGGGTGGAATTGCACGCCATGGACGGGATGCTCGACGTGTTGCAGGCCCATGATCTCGCCCTCCGCGGTCTCGGCGGTGATCTTCAGGCACGCGGGGAGGCTCTCCCGCTCGACCAGGAGCGAGTGGTAGCGCGTCGCGTCGAACGGACTCGGCATCCCCGCCAGCACACTCTCGCCGCGGTGCAGGATGGGCGAGGTCTTGCCGTGCATCAGCCGGGCGGCCCGCACGACGCGCCCTCCGTAGACGTGGCCGATGCTCTGGTGACCGAGGCAGACGCCCAGCAGCGGCAGCGCCGGGCCGAACGTTCGGATGACCTCGCAGGAGACCCCCGCTTCCGCCGGCGTGCATGGGCCGGGGCTGATGACGATCCGCTCCGGCGCGAGCGCCCGGATCTGTGCGACGGTGATCTCGTCGTTGCGGACCACCTTCACCTCCGCGCCGAGCTCGGCCAGATACTGGACGAGGTTGAAGGTGAACGAGTCGTAGTTGTCGATCATCAGGATCATGGGGCGGCCTCCCGGCGGGCCTCGCCGAACCGGCGCGACAGCGCGAGCGCCTTCATCATCGCGCGCGCCTTGTTGCAAGTCTCCTCGTACTCCCGGCCGGGGGCGGAGTCCGCGACGATGCCCGCGCCGGCCTGCACGCAGGCCTTGCCCTCGTCGAGCACGATCGTCCGGATCGTGATGCACGAATCCAGGTTGCCGTCGAAACTGAAATAGCCGACCGCGCCCGCATACGGCCCGCGCCGCGACTTCTCCAGCCCGGCGATGATTTCCATCGCGCGGATCTTCGGCGCGCCGCTGACGGTCCCGGCCGGGAACGTCGCGCGCATCAGGTCGAACCCGTCGCGTCCCGGCGCGAGCGTGCCCGTGACGTCGGACACGATGTGCATGACGTGGCTGTAGCGTTCGACGACCATCAGCTCCGGCACGCGCACCGTGCCCGCGGCGCAGACGCGTCCGAGGTCGTTCCGGGCGAGGTCGACCAGCATGATGTGCTCTGCGCGTTCCTTCGGATCGGCCAGCAGCTCCTGTTCGAGGCGGCGATCCTCGGCCGGATCCGCCGCGCGCGGGCGCGTGCCGGCGATCGGCCGGACCTCGACGCGGCCGTTTTCGCTGCGGACGTGGATCTCGGGCGAACTGCCGATCAGCGAGCTGTCGCCAAGGTCGAGCAGGAACATGTAGGGCGACGGGTTGATCAACCGCAGCGCGCGGTAGACGTCGATCGAGTCGCCGGCGAAGTCGACTTCGAAACGGTGCGAAAGGACCGTCTGGATGATGTCGCCCGCGCGGATGTACTCCTGCGCCTTCCGCACGGCGGCCTCGAACTCCGGGCGGGTCATGGTCGAGCGCGGCTCGGGCGGGTCGGCGGGCGGGTGGATGTCGGTCAGCGACCGCGGCAGCGGCTCGCGCAGCGCCTCGAGCAGCGAGGCGATCGTGCGGCGGGCCTCGTCGTAGGCCTGCTCCGGGTCGCCCTCGACGAAGGCGTTCGCGATGATCTTCAGCGTGTGGCGGACGCGGTCGAAGACGATCAGCGCATCGGTGACCATGAACACCATGTCCGGCGCGCGCAGCGCGGCGTCGGTGCGGACGGGCACGCGCGGCTCGAACTGCGCGATGCAGTCGTAGCCCAGGAATCCGACGGCCCCGCCGGTGAACGGCGGCAGCGAAGGCTCGTGCACGGGCCGGAAGCGGCGCATGAAGTCGCGCAGCGCGTCGAGGGGGTCCGTGTCGGCCACGACCGTCCGGGCCCCGTCGGCGAACTGGATCTCCGTCCGACGGCCCCACGAGCGGAGGATTGCCCGCGGCGCGCCGCCGATGAACGAGTAGCGGCCGACCGACTCGCCGCCTTCCACGCTCTCCAGCAGGAACGTGTGCGAGGCGTGGTCGCGCCGGCGCAGAACCTTGCGGACGCGCTCGTACGCCGAGACGGGCGTCTCCTGGTCGGCGATGACCTCGACCCACACGGGCACGACGGTACCCCGTGTGGCGCGGTCGAGGAATGTGGCGAGGTCGGGCAGGAAAGTCACGGATCCAGGTTCTCCAGGCGGCCGGTGTCGAGATTGAGGCGGCGGTAGTAGCAGTTGCGCGGCGCGCCGGCGGTGTTCCTCGTGTGGCAGATGCCGCCGCGGCGGGGGCGGACGCGGTAGAGCAGTGAATTCTGCTCGCAGTTCACCCGGACTTCGACGAGGTCGAACGTCTCGCCCGAGGTCCTGCCCTTTTCCCACAGCTCGTTGCGCGAGGTGCTCCAGAGCACGAGCCGCCGCTCTGCGACGGACAGCCGGAAGGCCTGTGCGTTCGTGTAGGCGACGAGGATGACCTCGTGCGTGTCGGCGTGCTGGACGGCGACCGGCAGCACCCCGCCGCACACCGCCGCCTTGGCGAGCTTGTCGAAATCAAGTTTGAGATCGGACCCCTCTTCCAGTTCCTTCATCCGCCGCCTCCCTTCGATGCCTTCATGCGTCTTCACAACCGCACCTCAACCCCGCACGCCCGGAGGTGGGCCTTGACGGCGGGGATCGTGAACTCGCCGAAGTGGAAGATCGAGGCCGCGAGCACGGCGTCGGCCTTTCCGACTGTCAGGGCGTCGACCATGTGGTCCAGCGTGCCCGCCCCGCCCGATGCGATGACGGGCACAGGGACGGCCTCGGCGATCGTCCGCGTCAGCTCCAGGTCGTAGCCGCCCTTCGTGCCGTCGCAGTCCATGCTGGTCAGCAGGATCTCCCCGGCGCCCCGCGCCACGCCGTCGCGCGCCCATGCGACCGCGTCGAGGCCGGTCGGCGTGCGGCCGCCATGCGTGGTGACCTCCCAGCCGGGGCCCGTCGTGCGGCGCCGGGCATCGATCGCCAGCACGATGCACTGGCTGCCGAACCGCCGCGCGCCTTCGGAAATCAGATCGGGTCGGGTCACGGCCGCGGTGTTGACGGACACCTTGTCCGCCCCCGCCTGCAGCATGCCGCGGATGTCGTCGACGGCGCGGATGCCCCCGCCGACGGTCAGCGGCATGAAGACCTGGCGGGCGACGGCGCGGACGATCTCCACCATCGTGTCCCGGCCCTCGTGCGAGGCGGTGATGTCGAGAAACGTCAGCTCGTCCGCGCCCTGCGCCTCGTAGGCGCGCGCGCATTCGACAGGATCGCCGGCGTCGCGAAGCTCGACGAACTTCACGCCCTTCACGACCCGCCCGCCCGTCACGTCCAGGCACGGTATAATCCGCTTCGCAAGCATCCCACTCTCCGCCGAGGTGTCAGGCCGAGGTGTCAGGTTTCGGGTGTCAGGAAGGCCCCGGCCCCCTCCTGTCCACCCGCCTGAAACCCGGCACCTGAAACGTGAAACCTTCTCAAATGCAAAACCCCGGGTTCGTCCCGGGGTCCTTCGTACGCATGGCGCAACGGCATCAGCGCCCGCGCGGAACCCCGCGTGGAACCCGCCAACCCCAATGCCGTGCCGCCGTCATTTCGCCAGCAGTGTACCGCCGCCCCCGTCGCGCGCAAGCGCTTTTCGCGGCGCGAACCGGAGGACCGTCCATGCGGCCGCGCCCCCAAGGACGCCGCCGAGGTGGCAGATCGCGATCGGGTTGCCGATGCTGCCAAGGTGGAAGTCGGAGAAGAATACCGATCCCGTCGCCGCCTCGATCAGGCTCTTTCCCGCGACCAGTACGAGCGAGGCCATGCCCGCGGAGCGTGCACGGCCGGACCCGGCGAAGGCCATGTCGAGCCCGGCGGCCGCCATGAGGCCGTGCGCGGCGCCGGAGAGTCCGCAGAGGCCCCGCTCGTAGATGCCCGGACCCAGGTGTGCCGCGGCCAGGCTTCCGGCGGCCGCCGTGGCGGCGACCAGCATTCGGCGCGCCGCTCCCAGCGGACGGAGTTGGTGGTAGAGCATCAGGAATGCGCCCGCGTCGAGGGCCAGATGGTACAGCGACACATGCGCGAACGCGTGCGTGAGGATCCGCCAGCGTTCGCCCTCTGCAACCAGCTCGGGAAAGTAGACCAGCCCGAGCGGAACGCGGCCCGCCAGCAGCGGGAGGCTGGCCCACGCGATCAGCGCAGCGAGGACCAGGAGGTCCGCGCCGGGCGGCGCGGACCTCCCTTCCCTGTACGTTGCCCTTGGGGCGCACACGCTCATCCGTTTCTCCGGCGGCGCGCGAGCCACGCGGAGACGAGCACGAACAGCGGGCCGACGGGACCGGAGCCACCGCCGGATCCGAAGTCGACTCCCCGCGGATTGCGTGTCGTTTGCGCGGGAGCCGGCGCGCTCGCGGGCGATGCGGTGGGGGCGGCGGTCGCGGGAGCCTGCGGCGCGGACCGCGGGGAGGCGGTACGCTCGACGGGCTGCGGGCCGATATCGGCCATCGCCCTCCGGCGCAGCTTCTCCAGCCCCGCCTCGCGGCCTGCCTGGGCGGCGCGGTCCCGGCCGGTGCGGTCGGCATTGCGGCGTTCGATCTTCCACCGCCGATACTCGTCGTCGTTCTCCAGCACAAGGAACGAGGTGTACTCCGTCACGATCGAGTAGGCCTCGCCCAACGCGACGATCTCGGCGGTCACGGGCGCGCGAGAGCCGGCACGGTCCGCCGTCTTCAGCAGCCGGTCGACGCGTTTCCATGCCCACATGCGCTCGATCTCGGGATTGCGGGGATCGTCACCCGGGAACTCGAGGTCGGCGGTCTGCCGGAGCGGAGCGCCGCGGACGTCGGCCTTCACGGAAACCTTTGCGCGGCCGCTGCCGCGATAGCGACCGTAAATCCGGACCGGCACGCCGTGGTGCAGGTCGGGCAGGACCGCGGGTTCGAGGTCGTACGTCTCGACGCCCTGGATCGCGATCTGCACGCCGGAGGCGGCGGGCCTCATGAGTTTGCGGCGGAAGGCCTGCGCCTGGCGGTCGAAGTTGTCGGTACGGGACAGGAAGGCGGCCAGCCCGCCGCTGTCCTCGGCCATCTGCTCGAGCAGCGGGCGGTTCACGTCGTTGCCGACGCCGATGCAGAACACGCGCGCGTTGCGCGGTCGGTTCTGGATGAGCTGCAGCAACTCGGCGCGATCGCGCTGCTCGGCGAGGCCGTCGCTCAAGACGACGACGTTGAGCGGTCGGTCGGGGCCGCCGTATTTGTAGGCCGTGGTCATCGCGGGGTTGAGTACGGTGCCGCCGCGCGCGGTCTGCGTGTTCAGGAACGAGCCCGCCTGTTCCAGCGCGGAGGCGTCGGGCGCCCGGAGTGCGCTGAAGAGCGGGTAGGGTTGGACGTTGAAGGTCATGACCTCGAAACGGTCGTCCGCATCCAACGTGCGCAGGAAGGCGAGGACGGATTCCTTCGAAATCGCGAGCTTGCCGTCGTCGCCCATGCTGCCGGAGCTGTCGAGGACGAAGACGTAGTCCATGCCCGTGTCGAGCTTCGCGAGATCCTCGCCCGCGGTCAGGCTCAGCAGAAAATAGCCGTCCTCGCGGCCGGCGCGGGAGGTGACCACGTCGATGCCGGTCTTCGGCCGCGCCGCGTGGAGGTCGATCACCACGTCGCGGTCGAGTCGCCCGCCCTTCCGCTCAAGGCTCGCCTGGACGTGGTCCGCGCCGTGAGTCGCGACCACGAAGTCGTTCGAGTGGCTCGGGCTCTCGACCGCGGCGATCGGCACCTCCGACTTTGCCTCGAACGCGATTGCAAACCTCCCGGTCGTCCGGGTGTCCGCCTGCGGGCGTGTCGTCGTCGCGAGCGGGTAGACGTAACGGAACCAGTCGTGGTCGGCGTCGAGCTCCTGGTAGTACTCGACTTGCACGCGCTGGTCGCCGTTCGGCGCGATGGGGAAGACGCGCATCTCGAACGTCCGGAAATCCACCTGCTCGAGCAAGCCCGGGTCCCGCTTCTGAGGCTTGTAGCTGTTGTAGATCTGCCGGGCTCTTTCCTTCTCGACGACCTCGCCGGTCATCTCCTTTCCGTTGATCCACATGCTGAAATTCGCGACCGATGCGCCCTTCGGCACCGGGAAGGTGTAGAGCGCTTCGACCGCGCGACCCTCCTTGTTGCGGAAGACCTGGTTCACGCGGGTTACGGCCACGCCGTTGTTCACCGTCACCCGTACGTCGTGCTCGACGATCTCCAACTGGCCACCCAGCCCGCCATCCGCGATCAGCAATCCGGCCGAGCGTGCTTCGCCCGCCGCCAACAGGGCCGCCGCCACGGCCGCCCCCGCCATCCATCGGCTCATCGTTGTCATGGTCCCGTCTCCTTCACGTGCCGGTACGGTTGTCGCACCGGTCGAGCACCACCCATCGCATGCGCCATGCCATGACCGGCCAAGATTCGTAAGTAGATTGTCGGCAATTTGATACAATACTTGTGGATTTAATGGTGATAGGTTGAAATACATACGCTGTATACATGCCATCCAATGAATGTATACTTGATCCGGGGCAACTTGGGTGCGGTGGCTGGGAGGTGCGTCGGATGAAGATGGACGGGGTTCTGGACATCCACTTGCGGGAGGTGTGCCGGTTTGTCCGTGCGGCGACGGCGGCGAATCCGTTCACACCGGAGCGGGAGCGGCTGAACCGGGAAATTGGCCGGGAGGGCCCGGGGGATGCGTTGGCGCGGGCCGTGGCGAAGGTGCGTGCTGCGGTCGAGTCGCTGCGGGCTGCGGGCGGGGCGGATGTCCGGCGGTTTGCGGGCGGGGATCGGGATCTGGTGCAGGTGCTCCTTCTGTTCGACATTTTCCACGAGCATCGCGGGGCGATCGACGAGCACATCGTCCGCCAGGCCGCTGCGGGCGCCCAGCCGCTCACGGTTCCGTTCGCGGAGCCCTGTCTGGATCGACTGCGGGGCTGCGGTCTTGCGCCGGACGAGTGCGGGGTGACTCTTGCGCAGTTCTTCCAATTGCGACGGGCGTTCTATTTCATCGAACGGGGCCTGGCCGGGCGGAGCGCCGCGATGCAACGCCTGCGCGCGGACCTTTGGACCGCCCTTTTCACGCACGACTTCCTCAGCTACGAACGGCGGCTGTGGAACCGCATGGAGGATTTCTCGGTGTTGCTGTTGGGCGAAACGGGCACCGGCAAGGGCGCCGCGGCGGCGGCGATCGGCCGCTCGGGCTACATTCCGTTCGATGCGAAGACCGGGCGGTTCGCGCAGAGCTTCACGGAGATCTTCGTATCCGCAAACCTCTCGCAGTTTGCCGAGTCGCTGATCGAGTCGGAGCTGTTCGGTCACCGCAAGGGCTCGTTCACCGGGGCGGTGGCGGACCACGAGGGGGTGTTCGGTCGCTGCCGTCAGAACGGGGCGATCTTTCTCGACGAGATCGGCGAGGTTTCCGCGCCCGTGCAGATCAAGCTGCTGCGGGTGTTGCAGGAGCGCGCCTACTCGCCCGTCGGCAGCCACGAAGCCCGCCGGTTCGCCGGCCGCGTCATCGCCGCCACGAACCGGCCGCTGGAGGCGCTTCGGCGCGAGGGACGGTTTCGCGACGACTTCTACTACCGGCTGTGCTCGGACGAGATCGTCGTACCGCCGCTCCGGGAGCGGCTGCGGGAGGCGCCGGATGAAATGGATGACCTGCTGGCCGTCATCCTGCGGCGGATGTGCGGCGCGGAAGGGGCGGAGCTTGTTCCGGTCGTGCGCAGCGCGCTGGATCGAACCCCGGGGCCCGGCTACGCGTGGCCGGGCAACGTGCGCGAGGTGGAGCAGGCGGTCCGACGCATCCTGCTGCGTGGGGGCTACCGGCCCCCCGCGGCCGCCGCGGAGACGGGAGGGGCGGCCGGCGCCGCCGGACTGGGCCGCGAGATCGAGAAGGGATCGCTCGACGCGCGGGCGCTCGTCGCACGCTACTGCCGTCTTCTTTACGAGCGCAGCGGTTCCTATGCGGAAGTCGCGCGCCGTACGGGACTGGACCGGCGGACGGTGAAGGCCCATGTGATGGCCGATGGCCGATCATCGATAGCCGATAGCCAATAGCCGATGGCCAATAGCCGACGGGCCGATCATCGATAGCCTACAGCCGACAGCCTACAGCCTATCCAAGGGTTGGGAAACCTGCTATCGGTTCTGTCCGGGCCTTGGGCGGCGTCGGGGAAGGGAGAATAGTCATGAGGCGAATGGGTCTGTGGTTGTGGGTGTGGGTTGCGGCGGTTCCGTCTGTGCAGGCGGAGGACCGCCTTTTGGAGTTCGAGTTCAGCGCCGGTCCCGGCCTGTCGTCGGGCGACGTCACCTACGAGATTGGACGGTCGGTGGTCCAGGACGGCGTGGTCGAGCGGGCCCCGTTTCCGATCAGCCGGCTCGAATGGCCGATCGACGTCCTGACGGCGGAGTTCGACGCCGGCCTCCGCATCGCCCGGCGGTTCGAGCTGCGCGCGCGGTTCGCGATGAGCCTGACCGAGGATGCCGGCACGATGATCGATTCGGACTGGAACTACCCCGAGGGAAACCAACTCCTCACCATCTACTCCGAGAGCGACGCCGTGCTCGACGCGTGGTCGCTCGACCTCTCCGCGCGCTGGTGGGCCTGGCGGCAGACGCGTCCGGGCGACCAGGAACTGCGCCTCGGTCTCGGCGCCGGCTGGCTGCGGCAGGATTTTGCGTGGGAGGCCCGCGACGGCATCCAGAGCTATCCCTCGGAGCCCGGCGTGCCCGCGGACACATGGGAGGGGACGGCCATCACCTACGACATCGCCGCCGACCTGCCGTACCTCGAGCTCTGCGGCTCCATCCGGCAACCCAAGGTGGTCCTCGACGGCCGCGTCGCGTGGATCCCGTCGGCGTCGGTCAAGGACCGCGACGACCACCAGTTTCGGGACATCCTTGCGAACACCGATGCAGACGGGATGGGGCTGATCGCCGAGGCCGCAATCCGCTACGACCTTACGGAGCGCGTCTTTCTCCGGTTCCGGGCCCAGTACGTGGTCTTCGTGGCGGACGGCCCGTCGGAGAACCGCGTCTACGGCGCCGAGGGCGGCGAGGAGCCCGTCGGCACCATGTGGAGGATCGACGAGGAGATTCGCAGCGCGCAGGCGTGGTTCTCGTTCGGAATCGGCCTCAACCTTTGACGTCCGCCAGGATGTACGACACGGCGATCGACACGCCGTTGAACACCGCGTGCAGCGCGATCGGCACCGTCAGCGAGCCCGTGTAGAGATAGGCCAGCCCGAACACCAGTCCGAGCACGAACAACGGCGCCGCCGCGGCCACGTTCATGTGCAACGCCGCGAAGACGGCCGCGCTTGCCACCAGCGCCCCGGCGACGCCCACGTGCCGGGCGAGCGAAGGCATCACGATGCCGCGGAACAGGACCTCCTCCGCGACCGGCGCGATCACGACGCCGAGCGCGATCAGGTAGAACCTCAACGGTCCCGAGCCGCGGTCGACCATCAGGCGAAGGACCTCCTGCGGCTCGGCCTCGATTCCTCCCCACTGGAGCAGCAGCCGCGCCGTGAAGGCCGCCGCGGCGATCGCCGGAAGCGCCGCCGGGTAGAGCGCGGCGCCGAGGCCTGCGTGCACGGCGACGCGCCGGCCCTCGATGCCGAAGGCCGTCTCCGGCGTCAGGCCGCGCTGCGACATGCGAATTCCCGCGAAGACCAGGATCGGCCAGTGGAAGACCGCGCTCTGCGCGGCCGCCACCGCGGCGACGAACGAATCCGATGCGGCCAGGTCCGGACGCGCCTGCTGCAGGATGCCCAGCGCGGTGAAGTACGCACCGAGCAGCACCAGAAGCGCAAGCGTGAGGCGGATCGCGTCGTGCGCAAACCATGGCCGGGCAAGCAGCATCTCCGTGCGCGGCCGGCGCACGATCATCCACGTGAGCGCCGCCGCGCAGCCGGCGAGCCCGAGTACGAGCATGAGACCGAAAAAGAGGGCGACGCCCGGGTGAGCTTGAAGCTGGGATGCGGTCCCGTCGGCCCCCGTCCCGCCGAGGGCTTCGATCAGCCGGTTGGTCGTGACGGCGGTCATCCCGCGGCCGGGGACTCCGCCGTCTCGCGGATGGCATAGGTCGGCTTCGACTGCGACTCGTGGTACGTGCGCGTCATGACCTCGGCCAGCAGTCCGATGCAGATGAACTGAACGCCCGTCAGGACGAGCATGAAGGCGCTGATCAGCCAGAAGGGACGCTTGATCAGCTCCGCGCCGAACGCCGTGCCGAACGCGAGGAAGGACAAGTGCGCGAGGATCATGAACGCCAGCATTGCGAGCCCGGGCAGCCCGAGCGCCGCGCCGATCTTGCCAAACGCCTGCATCGGTCCCTGGCTGTACCGCAACAGGTATTTCACCGTGATCAGGTCGAGCACGACGCGCATCGTGCGCGAGATGCCGTACTTGGACCGGCCGAACCGCCGCGCGTGGTGGTTGACGGGCACCTCGACCACCTGGCCGCCGACCCAGCTCGCGAGGGCCGGAATGAAGCGGTGCATCTCACCGTAGAGCCGCACGTTCTTGATCACGGCGGCGCGGTAGGCCTTCAGCGTGCAGCCGTAGTCGTGCAGCGCGACGCCCGTGATGCGGCTGATGAGGCCGTTCGCAAGCATCGAGGGCAGACGCCGGTTGAGGAAGGGGTCCTTGCGATGCATCCGCCAGCCGCTGACCACGTCGATGTCGTCCTTCATCAGGTCGAGCAGCTTGGGAATGTCGGCGGGGTCGTTCTGGAGGTCCGCGTCCATCGTCACGATCACCGCGCCCCGGGCCGCGTCGAACCCGGCGCTCATCGCCGCGGTCTGGCCGAAATTCCGGCGGAAACGGATCAGCCGCAGGCAGGGGATCTTCCGCGACAGCTCCACGAGCCGGGGCCACGTGCCGTCGGAGCTCCCGTCGTCGACGAGAA